>DATEGV010000301.1:0-11444 GCA_035279925.1 Ktedonobacterales bacterium
AGCCCATCACATACGCGCGCTCGACGCCCAGGAAACGCAGCATCCCATACAGGTCTTCGCGCAGCGCCGTGGGGCCGGGCGGCATCGTAGACTTACCGAAGCCGCGCATGTCGTAGCGGATCACGCGGTATCTATTGGCGAAGTACTCGAACTGCGCGTCCCACATGCGACTGTCGCAGATGCCGGCGTGTACCATGATGAAGGGATGCCCTTCACCCGCCGTCTCATAGTACAGTTGCGCGCCGTTCACGGCGGCCATGCCGGATCGAGCCTGGGTCATGCGTGGTCCTCTCCTTCAGTCGGCGCCATTGAAATGCTTTGAAAGAGCTCGATCAACGTGCCGTCGGGATCGCGGAAGTGCGCGACACGACCACCCCAGTCTGGACGATCTTGCGGCTCGGTGATGAAGCGCGCGCCGCGCGACGACAACTCAGCGGCGGTGGCGTCCACATTGTCTACGGTGAAGATCAGCGCCACGCGATCCTGCGCCTCGGGCTGCGCCGGAAGCCCTCCGCTGCCCACGGCGTCCGCCATGTGCTGGCGCGAGAAGAGGGCGAGGGTGGTGGCGCCGGTATCAAAGTCGGCGTAGCCATCGTTCTCCTCGCCAAACGTCGCGGTCAGCCCCATGACATCCCGGTAGAAGCGGAAGCACGCGGCGAAATCACGGACGAGGAGGCGGGTGTACGAGTAGCGCGGGTCCATCGGTGAATACTCCCTTCACACATGCGGGAAGCGCGACGACGTATCTCCTGTGCAGCCAACGCAAGAGTAGCACGTTTGTTCTAGCGCGTCAATCGGGCTGCTCGTCCCGCGACGGCTGGGCGATCTCACGGAATCGGTAGCCGACGCCGCGCTCAGTGAGGATATACTTGGGATGCGCGGGGTCGCGTTCAAGCTTCTGGCGCAGGTAGGTGATATACAGTCGCAGATAGTGCGACTCATCGCGGTACTCATGGCCCCACACCTTCGAGAGCAGCGCCTCGTGCGTCATCAGCCGCCCGGCGTTGTTGACGAGGTGGTAGAGCAGCTTGTATTCGGTGGGCCGCAGCGTCACCTTTTGGCCGCGCACCCAGATCTCGCGGCGGTTGAAGTCAATCGTGAGGTCCTGATCTACGGTGATGCTGGTTTTGCGCGCGGGCGCCGGCATGAACGTGCGGCGCAGGACGGCGCGGATACGCGATTGCAGCTCGCGCGGGCTGAACGGCGACTTGGTGAGGTAGTCGTCGGCGCCGATCTCCAGGCCGCGGATGCGGTCGCTCTCCTCCTGGCGCACCGTCAGCATAATCACCGGGACGCTCGACACCGCGCGGATGCGCCGCAGCGTCTCGAAGCCGTCCATCTCCGGCATCATCACATCGAGCACCACCAGATCAGGCAGATCCTCTTTGAGGCGCGTGATCGCCTCCTGCCCGTCGCTGGCCTCGACGACGTGGTAGCCCTCCATCTCCAGGTTCAGACGCACGACGTCCACCAGACGCGGCTCGTCATCCACCACCAGCACGGTATAGTGCCGTGGATCGAAGGTCTCCGGTTCAATGGCTGTTCGATGTTCCATGGGTCTCATCCGCTCGTTGCTCTCTGCTCGTCTACTCGTTTTCGTCGCGGTGGTACTGCGCGTCGCGGCTACCAAAGATAACCATGGGCGCCTGTGGCTGCTCCTCGCGCGGGAGACTGAACGAGAAGGTGGAACCGTGTCCAAGCTCGCTCTGTACCCAGATGCGGCCGCCGTGCGCTTCGATGATAGCCTTGCAGATGTACAGTCCAAGACCCGCCCCTTGCGTGCGTCTGGCGGTTGAGTTGTCCACGCGCTGGAACCGCTCGAAGATGCGCTCCTGCTCGCGCAGTGGGATACCCTGTCCAGCGTCTGTCACCCCGACGACCACATCATTCTCAGTGACGCTGCCGCGCACGCGGATCGGCTGACCGCGCGCCGAGTACTTGGCGGCGTTGTCCAGCAGGTTGAGAATGACCTCCTCGACGCGCTCGCGGTCCGCCAGCACCAGCGGCAAGCCGGAGGGGAAGCGCACGCTCACGTCGCGCTCCGGGCTGCGCGCGGAGAAACGACGGGCGACCGAGCGTGTCACCTCGGCCAGGTCGAGTTCCACGCGCTCCATCTTCAGGCCACCGGCGCTGATGCGCGAGGCGTAGAGCAGATTAGCGACGAGGTGACTCAGACGATCCGACTCCTCCTCGATGGCTTTCAGCCGCGCCCGCAGCGGTTCGGCGTCCCAGTGCGCATCCTCGCGGGCCAGCGTGGACGCATAGCCCTTGATGATCGCGATGGGTGTCTGCAACTCATGCGAGACGACTGAGACGAAGGTGTTGCGCAGCTCCTCGAACTCCCGCGAGCGCGTCACATCGCGTACGTTGACGACGACGCTGACGAGCTGCCCATGCACCGAACGCACCGCCGAGGCCGTCACCGCGACATCTATACTCTGGCCGTCGCGCGCCAGAAACACCAGCTCGCGATTGACCACCGCTTGCCCGGTGTCTATGGCCTGGATGATCGGGTCGCGGTCGTAGCCAAGCGGGTTGCCCTGCCGGTCGCGCGGGAGCAGAACGTCGTAGTAGAAGCGACCCAGCGCCTCATGCTGCCGCCACGCCGTCATCGCCTCCATCGCGGGATTGAAGCCGGTGATGCGCAAGGCGGAGTCCACGGTGATGATGCCATCGCCGCTGAAATGCAGAATCGAGCTGAGCTGGCGGTTCTGCTGGCGCAGGCGCGCGATGTCCTGATAGAGACGCACGGCGGCTACGAGTTCGCCCAGGATCGCCTGGCGCCGGCGGGGATCCGCCAGCAGCCGTCGAGACGAGAAGCCCGTCTGACCCAGGAAGAAGATTTCGCCGACGCTGCCGCCCAGGTCGCCCAGGGTGAGCCGCGCGATCTCCCCGCCCCACAGGTCCGAGTTGACGGTGACGCGCGCCCGGCCGTCCAGCGGCTCCGGCGTCGGGTCTTCGGCCAGCAAGCTGACGAGGCGATGCGCGGCGTCGCGCTCGATGCCCCAGGCGATCACGCGCGACTCATCGCCGTGGGTGTCGTCGCTCTCGGCGTCGTCTTGCAACGCGAGCACGCCCGCGCCGCCCTCCACGAGCACGACGGCGTTGCCGAGCGCGCGGCGTAGCGCCTCATTGGTGCGCGTCGTTTCAGGATTGGTGGTTGGCCAGAGTATCGCCAAGGAGCGTATACCTTCGGATCACGATGAGAAAGTGGACCTAACCCCCGGCTTCCTTCCCACTCACGCGGGAAGGAGGAGCCAGAGCCACCACGGCAGGTGGACGGCCCACTTGTGAACGCGCGCCTACTTCGGCATACAGACAGGCGCGGCATGCGGTATTCTACCACATGCGCGGGTGCCGGCGTGGCTCCGACGCGCGGCAAGACAACGGTGAGGCTGGCTATGCGTTTCGACATCATCTCGCTCTTCCCGGACATGTTTCGCGGCCCGCTCGACGAAAGCATTCTCGCCAGGGCGCGCGCCCGTGGGCAGATCGAGGTGGCGGTTCACAATCCACGCTACTGGACGACCGACCGGCATCACATCGTGGACGACTACCCGTATGGTGGCGGCGCGGGCATGGTGATGAAGCCGGAGCCGCTATTTGCCGCTGTGGAGGCGGTTCACCAGGGCGGCCCGATCATCCTGCTGAGTCCGCAGGGGCGCGTCTTCTCGCAGGCCGTCGCGCGCGAACTCGCGGCTGAGCAGCGCGTCACGCTCATCTGCGGCCACTACGAGGGCGTGGACGAGCGGGTTCGGCGGCATTTGGCGACGGATGAGATCTCTATCGGCGACTACGTGCTGACGGGCGGCGAGCTCGGCGCGATGGTCATTGTGGACGCCGTGAGCCGGCTTTTGCCCGGCGTCCTGGCGGCGGGCTCAACCGATGAGGAATCGCATACCACCGGGCTGCTTGAATATCCGCACTACACTCGCCCGCCGGAGTTTCGCGGGTGGCGCGCGCCGGAGATCCTACTCAGTGGCAACCACGCCGCCATCGCGCGTTGGCGTCGTAAGGAATCACTGCGCCGCACACGACAGCGGCGGCCCGATCTGCTGGCGGCGAACGCGCGCACCGCGGAGGACGAGAAACTGCTGCGCGAGCTTGCGGACGAAGAAGCGGAGGGGCTGTAGCAATTGCGGCATGAACTCTGTATAATGGTGGCTGAGCGTGGCGCGCGCGCCAACGCGGTAACGACAGCCTATGCGCAGACGACGGCACGGGAGCGATTCACGCCGGCCCCCCAATGCGGGGCTACTCACCCGCCGCATAAGTTCGAGGAGATGTACGCGCTATGACGTATGTGATTACCCAGCCCTGCATCGGCGAGAAGGACGGCTCGTGTGTGGACGTCTGCCCCGTTGACTGCATCCATCCGGCCGAAGGCGAAGAGGGCTATGATGACGTGGAACTGCTGTTCATCAACCCGGAAGAGTGCATTGACTGCGGCGCCTGCGAGCCGGCGTGTCCCGTGAACGCGATCTTCGAGGAGAGCGCGGTGCCGGCGCAGTGGAAGGAATACACCAAGCTCAACGCCGACTACTTCAAGAAATAACCACCGCTCGCAGCCACGGGACCCGCGTAGACTGAGCCTGCCCTCACCACGCGGGTTCTTGCTGTTTGCGGGACGATCCGCGCGGAGCGGAGAACCAGACATCCGTCGCCCACGTTGAAAGGGAGGCGCCACATGAGCGCGAATGAAGCGGCGCAGTGGATCGAGCGCGGTCTGCTCTTTGACGAAGAGGAGCGCTACGAAGAGGCCGTGGTCGCCTACGAGCGCGCCCTCTCGCTGGACTCCGAGAACGCGCAGACGTGGGCGCTGCTGGGCGGCGCGCTTCTGGAGCTCGAACAGGCGGAGGCGGCGCTGCGGGCGTATGATCGCTCGCTGGCGCTCGACCCACACGAGGCGACCGTCTGGCTCTTCAAGAGCGACGCGCTGGCCACCCTGGAACAGTTCGAGGAGGCGCTGGTCGCGGTAGATCAGGCGCTCGCACTCGACCCGACGGACGCCTCATCATGGTCGCTGCGCGCCGCCACGCTCTCACTGCTGGAGCGGTACACGGATGCTGTGCCAGCCTATGAACGCGCGCTGGCCCTGGACCCCGATGAGCCAGACGCCTGGATCGGCAAGGGTGACGCGCTGGTGGAGCTGGCGCAGTATGACAACGCCATCGAGGCGTACGACCGCGCGCTCACGCTCGACCCTGATGAGGCCTCGGCCTGGACGGGTAAGGGCGACGCCCTCGACGGTATGGGCATGTCGGAGGAGGCGCTCGACGCTTACGATCAGGCGCTCAAACTTGATCCTGAGGAAGCCGACGCTTTGCTGGGCAAGGGCGACGCGCTGGCGAACCTCGATCGCGACGGTGAGGCGCTCGAAGCGTTTGAGGCGGCGCTGCGGCTGGACCTGGAGTTGACGTGGGCGTGGATGGGTAAAGGCGACGCGCTGACCGGGCTCGACCGGCACGAAGACGCGCTGGACGCCTACGAGCACGCGCTGCGCCTCGATCCAGAGAGCGTGCGGGCGTGGGCCTGTAAGGCCATCGTGCTCGAACGGCTTGAGCGGCTTGAGGAGGCGCTCGCCGCGCATGAACACGTGCTGACGCTGGAACCTGACAACGCCTACATTTGGGCGCTGAAGGGCGATGTGCTGCGCCGGCTCGACCGCCCGGAGAAGGCCCTCGGCGCCTTCGACCGCGCCGTGCTGCTCGACCCCGACGCCAGTTGGGCGTGGGTGGGCAAAGCGACGTGTCTGCGCGCGCTTGGCCGTGACACGGACGCCATAGCCGCAGAGGAGCGGGCGCGCGACCTGGGCGCGGACGACGACTAGTTGCCCGGCACTTCCCCCTCTTCAGGGCTGTCGCCCGGCAGCAGGCCCTCTTCGTCGGTAGCGCTGCCGCTCTGCACGCTCGCGCGCTGCGAGTAGACCGCCGGCTGGTTGCCCCAGTCGGGAGGGCCGCCGTCGCCCAAAGACTCCGCCGTCGGCAGGTCCGGGTGCGCGCCCATGAAGTCGCCTTCCGCGCGGCTCTGCGAGACGCCGGCTTGATGCAATACATCGGCGGCTGAGGTGAAGCGCTTGCTGTCGGGCAGGCGCAGATAGATGCCATCGGGCAGCGCGCGGTACTTGCGGCGTATCTGGTCGCGGGTCAAGCCGTCGCCCCAGGCGATATCTTCGAGCGCGATGGCCGTCTCAAGCGCCTGCTCCTGGGTGACGTGCAGGGCCTCGTCGCCGCCGATCCTGGCGGGAGTATGGGCGAGCGGGTCATCAGCCTTCAGGTAGTCGTCGTTCTTCGCCATCGCCGTGCTCCTTTGCTCGACCGCATTAACACATAACGAGTGCTCACTGCGCAAGGCGCGTACCGCAGGCGCCTCCTTGTCCCGTCCGCTTCACGCGGCGCCCACGGGCGTGGTAGACTTGGCGCGTGATGGGCCATCACCTGGGCAGCGCCCGATCGAGAGCGTGGGCGCGCCTGGTGTGTGCAGATGGAGACGGCGCGATGGGGCTTTGTGTCGGCGATCTGAATCCGCGGCAGCTCGACGCCTTCCGAGTGGAGGTTGCGGAGACGCTGGCCGACCGCCTCGCCTATCCGCCGTTCTTCGAGTACCGTTCCAGCCAGCCGCTCACCCGTCCACTCGACCGTGCGAAGCGCGACGAGATCGAGCAGTATGTTCGCTCGGCAAACTTCGGCCCCGTTGACCGCAGTGACATCACCTCCAGCGACCTGCGCCGCTTCTTGGAGCGGTTGCTCGTGCGCTATCTGGAGGTCAACGAGGTCTTCCAGCGGCCGGCCCTCGCCCGGCGCATTCCGCAGTTGCGCTCACAGGCGCCTCGGCTCGCGGCGGAGTTGCAGCGCGGGCTGGTCGCCTACGCGCAGAATAACGCGCCGCAGTTCGGCGCCAAGCGGCAGCGCGCCTCGTGGGCCGCCGGAGCGCAGGGGAGGACCGCGCCGCGCGAGGGGCGCGAACACAACACGCGCGTGCTCGAGGCCGTGCTGGCGCAGCAGCCCTCGGACGTGGCGCCCACGCAGGCGCCGCCGGAGCCGAAGCCGGCTAAGCCGGTGTCTCCCGCGCGGCTCGCGGCCAGTTGGCCGACAGGCAGCTATGACGCGACCGTTCCAGTGCAGTCTACGCCGTTCGCCGCCGCGGCCGGAACGTCGCCCTTCGCCGGCCTGGAAACGGGGAAACAGTCCTCCGTCTTCGGCGTCAAGGTTCCTCTGAGTGAAATGAGCACGGGGCCGCTGACTCCGGCGCAAGCGAACGGCGGACACAACGGCGCGACGACCGCGTCAGACGCCGGCGCGCATGGACCGCGTGAATTGCCGCCCGATCTCTATCAGCTCTACGGCGAATACCTACGCGATATGGAGCCGGAAGCGGACTCCGCATACGCCGCGCCAGCGGTGATGGACGCGCCCACAGCCGCGCTGCCGGTCGCGCCGCCCGCCCGCAATTTTCCTGACGCCTCGACCTACGCGCCCTCGTACCCGAACATGGCGCGGCCGGTTCCGGCTCCGGCGCACGCGGACTCCGGCGAACATCATGGCGACAAGCTGATCTTCTTTCAACTGCGCTATCAACTCGAGGCGTATGTGCGGCGGGCCGCCCGCAGCTACGGCGTGGTGAGCAACAGCGGCGACCCCTCCGGTGTCCTTGACGCGCTGCGCCGCTCCGGCTTCGTGGACGAGGCCGACCTGCGTATCGCTGAGGGCATACTGGCGCTGACGGACCGTGTAACGGCGACCGGCGTGGCCAGCACCGAAGATTACCGCCAGGCCCTGATGCTGTACCTGCTGTATCACCGGAGCCATTTGGGGTAGCGCCAAATGACGCTGGAACGGGCAAAGCGCCCGGGCCTTCAGGTCGCATGCCGCCCGTGCTCCGGCCATTCACGGCCGCGAGCTTCTTACACCATTTGGGTTGCCTGCCGCGCGGCGGGATGGAACATATCGCGCGTCAACGGCGTCTCATTGATCAGACTCCTTGCATCGAGCGAACGACCCAGACTCGCGTACAGCGGGAAAGCGCAGGCGATATTATGCTGACTCGGCTCAGGATGCATCGCGTCTGGCCCTGGCAGCACAACGGGCGCCGACACTGGCGGCCGCGTGGTGTGTATCTGATCGTCCTCATCATGGCGCTCGCCGGCTGCGGGCGCGCGGCAGCGGGACCCACGGACGGAACCCGCCCAACCAACGCCGCTACCGGACCAGTCCAGGCGGGACAGGGATCCTCCGCGGACCAGGTGGTCCCGCCCATCATCCTGACTAATCCAGCGCCGAGCGCGCTGGATGTCTCGCTCGTGGTGACTTTCAACGCGCGGAGCGGCGACACGCCACCAATGACCGAGGTTGGGTTAGGTTTCCAATCGGGGAGCCACCCGGTCCAGTTTGCCGGCGACGAGCATGTGGTATGCAACGGCGTCGCGCTCGCTCTCAAGAATCGCGCGGCTGACTTCCAGATACTCTCCGAGCCAACGGCGCAGGCGGCGAGTTCCACCGTGCGGTGTACGTATGTCGCTGCTGGCGCCTCAGCGGAGATCGCGCTCCAGATTCCCGTGCCGCCGGTCATCACCGCGCCTCGCCCGAATGCGCAGGTGACGCGCGGCGCGCGAACAATCGTGACCTACACATATGACCCCGCGACAGCCAGTATCATGGGCGTCGTCGCGCTCGCGCCGTCATCACCAATGCCGAAAACCGTCGCCAAGCTGAATACGCCGGGACCACTTCAAGCCACGCTCGACACCAGCCAGTTCACGCCCGTCACCGGCTCGATTGCCCTGACCGCTTCACTGACGCCGCATGCCAGTCAGACGGGCGCGAGCTTCCGTAGCGTGCAGACGTTCGGCAACGCGACAGATGTGGTGGTTGTTAGCTGGACATAGGCGTGCCGGCGGGGTGACGGCTCCCCCTTCCCCAGTGGGGGCACGACGGCGCGAGGCCCGCAAGGGCCGAGGAGCACCGCCCGGCGGTGCGGAGCCGGCGCCAGAGCGCAGCGGGGGGCTGGGGGGTTAGGTATTGTTACTCGCCCGGTACGGCATCTCGCGTCCGCATCGTCTCGACCACGGGTTCTGGCAGCTCTTCGCCGAGGCCGACCGGCTGGCCAAGCAACCGCTGGAGATCGAGCGCGTTCACGATACCGTAGTTCGCCGCGTTGTTGTTGGCGATCACATGTACGTAGCCATCGGCCAGCCGCTCCGCGATGCGCTGGATGCGCTCCGCCCAGGGCAACAGCTCCTCCTCCGTGTAGAGGTAATCAAAGCGGTCGCGGCTACTCTTGAGGCCCTTGCCATACCACATCTTCGTGTTGCGCCCATGGAAGCGGACCATCGCGAAGCGCGGATCGGTCAACAGGACCACCGGCGGCACTGACCCGGAGCCGATCTGTGGCTCGTCCACCGCGCAGTACGCCAGACGGTTATCCGCGAGCGCGGCGCGTGTCTCGTCGGCGCGCGCGCCCTCCACCCAGGAGCGGTGCCGGAACTCGACGGCGATGGTGTCGTTGGGCAGCGACTCGCGGACCGTGGCGAAATACTCGAGGCGCTCCGGGGTGAACGTGTACCACGGCGGGAACTGGAAGAGCAGCGCGCCGAGCTTGCCGGCGTCGCGCATCGGCTGGACCATCTCGCTGAACGCGGCGAAGGTGTCGGCGTGCGGCTCTTGCATCGCGCCGCTCTCGTCGCGGTGGTGCCAGGTCAGCTCGCCGTAGGCCTTCACGTCGAACACGAAATCCGGCGGCGTGCGGTCAGCCCAGAGCTGGAAGTTGCGTTGCGGCTGAAGCGTATAGAACGTCGAGTCCACCTCAACCACCTTGAAGTAGCGCGCGTAGTAGGCGATCCGGTGCGACTTCATGCTCGATTTGTTGTATTCGGCGGGGTAGAAGGGGTCGTGATCGGTCCAGCTTGCCGTTCCCACGCGAATCGTCGCCGCGGCCATGATGTCACCTCACATTTCTCGTAGTCCTATTCCGTGTAGCCGATCTCGGAATGGAAGCGCGCGCTGTCGCCTTCGCATAGCGTATGCCCATGGACGAGCGTACCACGCCGGCGTCCACATTGGCCGCCGCACTTGAGGGCAGTACCCGCGCCTGGTATAATACGTGTACCAGCGCATAGTCACGTTCGTATACATACTCAGGCTGGGAGACTCGGCGGCCCGCGCCAGGCGCGTCGCCGGTCGGCGGGGGTCTGGCCGGGGCTGCGCCGGCGCTCTCTTTCAACAGTGTGGTTGCGCGAAAAGTAAGGGCGCTACAAGTATGACAACGGACGCCACATGTGATCGGCAGGCGGCGATAGCCGAGCGCCGCCAAGCGTATGAAGCTGAGGTTGTCAACGCGCTCCTGGATGAGAGCCAGGAGGAGCGTGAGGAGCGATTGGAGCTTGTGCGCGTGGCGCAGGCGCTGGTGCTCCGGACCTTCGCGCTTCAAGAAGGTTCGCTCGACAATTAGGCGAGAGGGACCAGGAAGCGCGTGTGGCCAACGCGACCGTCGTTCGACGTGTCGCGCGCCGTGGGGCGCCATGCCAGGCGCTCGTTCGCACAGGGGAGACGCCATCCGAGGATGCCCCACCCCGTGTATCGCCCGGACGAGGCGACGTATCGCCACCCTGTAGAGTTCGGTTGCCTCTATTGGGTCAATTTCACGTATCCGGAGCTTCCCCCTGGCATTGAAGAGCGGCGCATCCTCGACTGGCACCCAGCGCTCGTGATGTCCAGCACCGCCTTCTGCAAGTTTGCCGGCGCGCTCAACGTCCTGCCCCTCACGACCTATCGCAACAAGATTCGCCCGTATCACCATCTGCTGCTGAAAGAGGACTACCCACAGCTCGACGGCGACAGTCTGGTCAAGACGGAGCTGACGTACCCCGTGCTGCGGAGCGCCCTGCCCGACCAGCACTATATCTGTCGCCTGATGGATACGGACCTCTCCGCGATCCTCGCCAGGCTCGCCGACGCCCTCTGCATCACCGCCTACTACGAGTTGCTCGATGGCAAGCGAGGCGCGCCGTGACACGCCGGAACGCGGACTCTAACACAGCGAACGGCTCCGGTTCGACCCAGTCGCGGCGTGAAATGAGCGCGGATCAGGCGTTGTTGCGTACCTTGCCTTCCGTGGATGAGCTGGCGCGCCACCTGGAGACGGAGACGCCCGCGCTCGCGCTGGGGCATGACGCGCTTATTCGCGCCGCCCGCGCCGTCATCGAGGAGTCGCGCCGGAGCATACGAGCAGGCCACCGGACGGCAAGCCTGGATGATCTCGTCGCCCACCTGCGGGAGCGTCTCGCCACGGCCCAGACGCCTCAGTTGCGGCCCGTCATCAACGCGACAGGCGTGATCGTCAACACCAACCTTGGGCGCGCCCCGCTGGCAGAAGCCGCCATCGCCGCGGTAGCCTCAGTCGCGCGCGGGTACTCCAACCTCGAATACGATCTCGACGCCGGTGAGCGC
>DATEGV010000302.1:0-2850 GCA_035279925.1 Ktedonobacterales bacterium
GTGCGCACGCCCTCCACGCAGACGCCCGCGCGGGCGCTCTCCGGCGGCAACCAGCAGAAGGTGATCGTCGCGCGCGAGCTGGCGAGCCAGCCCAAGGTGCTCATCGCCTCGCAGCCCACACGCGGCGTGGATATTGGCGCCATCGAGTTTATTCACCGCCAGCTTGTCGCGCAGCGTGACGCCGGCGCGGGCATCCTACTCGTCTCCGCTGAACTGGAGGAGATTCGCTCGCTTTCGGACCGCATCGCGGTGATGTATGAGGGGCGCATCGTGAGCATCGAGCCGCCGGACGCCTCCGAGGAGCGACTAGGCTTACTGATGACGGGCGGTGGCCGCAAGCAGGAGCAGACCGCGTAGCGCGCCAATGCGTGGTGGCACGCCCCGGTGGCGATGCGGGCGATTTTGCGCTATTCTTGGGGTTGGGATTCTTCCCACCAGAGGATACATCGCGCGCCAAGGAGTCTTTCGCGGTGAAACGCTTTGAACGCTTCGGTCTTATCGAGTTCCTGACGACGGTCGTGGCGCTGGCGCTCTCGCTCGTCGCAGCCATCTACCTGGCGGTGATGACGTATGGGCAGAGCGAAGCCTGTTATGGCATGGTGAGCGGGAAGCTGCTCTGCAAGAAGCTGGCGCCTGGCTCGCAGGATTTGGCGCAGGCGGCCGCGCGCACCTCGCTGGTGCTGAGCATCGTGATCGTGCTCTACGCCGTCGGCGTTGCGGCGGCCTGGTGGCAGAACCGCGCCACCGCGCCCGACGCGCGCACCACCGCCTACATGATCGTCGTGACCAGCGCGGTCACTGTCTTCGCGATCACTCTGCCCGCCGTCGGCGGTCCCGGCTTCTACTTCATCCCCAGCACACTGCTGACGATGGGCGCGGCGGTGGTCGGCCTGTTCCACGTGTTACGCATGCGGCGCGTTGCCGCGCCCGAGTAGGTGATCGCCGCGCGAAAAGAGGCCACCCCATCCGCCAGGGGCAGCCTCTTGTGTGGTGAAGGGCGAACGCGCCGTTATTTCTTCTTTTCTTCTTGGGCGCGCAGCGCGCGATAATAGCTGTGTGGCTTGGGCCGGTGCTCGTTGTCCTCATAGGCCGGGCGAACGTCATCCTCGGCGATGCGCCGGCTCTCGAAGCCCGTCATCAACTCTTGCAGATCGTTGTAGATCGCGTCGTCGTCCAGGGCTTCCTTCTGGCGCAGGAGATGGCGAACCATCATGACCTGCGGCACCGAGGTGCGGCTCTCTCGCTCGAATTCCGCGCGTTTGATGAATTTCTCGACGAGCGTGATGCTGTCCTCACTGGCCCCATTTAGTTCGAGCTGGCCTTTTATTGCCACCAACTGTTCGTACGCGTTCACCGCTGGCTCCCTTCAGGCTGTCCGTCATCCGCGCCGCGCCGACACACCGCGCTGGATGAGACATGTGCTGCCACTGCCGCCACTCTTCTCTGCTACCCATCTACTCATTATACGTCGTGACGGCTGCGGGTGTCACTTGTTTTGAGAGTATCCGGTGCAACGCGGTCGTTGGTGGCGGGCGGGAACGCGGACTAGATGCGGCCTCAGGCCTTGGCAGTCGCGAGAATGAACACGTAGTGGTGGTCGTTCAGCTCGTGGCGATCCACCACCTGCAAACCCGCGGCGTGCGCGTCCTCGGCCACGGATTCCGCCGAGATACGGTTCTCCAGTGGTGGTCCGTTTTCCTCGGCGATCTGCTGCCACTCGATGACGGCCAAACGCGCGCGTTTCTTCAGGAGCCGGCCCGCCTTGTGCAGGAAGCTCGCGCGGTTGTCAATCTCATGGAGCACGAACGCCAGCAGCACAAAGTCGCAGGACTCCGGCGGCAATGGCACGTCGGTGTCGCTGGTCTTGACGACGCGCACGTTCTTGAGTCCTTTTTCGGTGATCCGGCTCTTGACAGCGGAGAGCATCTCTCCCTGCACATCGGCGGCGAGCACGACTCCCTTCTCGCCCACGATCTGCGCCGCCGGCACGGTGAAGAACCCAGGCCCGCAGCCGATGTCCGCCATTGTATTGCCCTCTTTCAGTCCCAGCTCACGCAAGAGCTTTTCGGGCTTGAGGGCCTGCTCGCGCTCCTCGCTCAGCAACATCTGGCGTTTGCGCGCGTCGAACTTTGTAGGCATGGAGATTCTCCTCGTTGGCTTGTCTTGTGGCATGTAGGATGGTAGCACAGGGATGCGGTCGCCGCTATAGGGCCGCCGCGACACCGCCTATGCCGCCACCTCTACGCGGCTCGGTACGAACATTGCGATTCCGTGGGTCAGCATCTAGTTGCGGACGAGACGGGTACGTATAGGTGACGCGGCGAGCGGATCCGGCTTGGATGATGCTGAGAATCAGCGGGAGCGGACGTGTTCCCTCGATGCGTAGAGTATAATGACGGTAGACGACGGATGGCGTGTGCCACCTGGAACCAGGAAATGGAGCGGTCACGATGAGTTTCTTTGCACGCCCGGAGTTTTGGGTAATTGTCGCGCTTGCGCTGCTGTTCTTCGGACCGAAGCGGCTGCCGGAGATGGGCTCGGCAATCGGCAAGACGATCCGCGAGTTCCAGCATTCTATGAAAGACATGAAGCCTGAGGTCGCGCCGCCGGCCGAGACGCCCGTGCAGATCTCCACCACCGCGGCGCCCGTCATTACGGCGCCCGTGACGCCAGCGACGCCTTCTGTCGCCGCGCCGAGCGCGACCGTTACTCCGGTGGCGCCGGTGACACATGTCGAGGCGACCGTCGAGTAGGTCCGATTCGCGGCTGGCCACTGCCGGAGTCGCCGTCCGCGCGCTATTGTGGCGAGACCTGTGCCGGCCGTGTACCCGCTCTCGTCCATACAGAGAG
>DATEGV010000303.1:0-16211 GCA_035279925.1 Ktedonobacterales bacterium
TCCCCTCGCGAGGGGAAGAGGCGCCAGCGTCGAGACGTTCCGGCAGCGGTTCCGGTTCCCCCTCGCCCCGCAGGGAGAGGGGGCTAGGGGGTGAGGTTCCTATTCTTGATCTGCGCTCTCAGCCGGCGCGCTCGCCTCGCCCGATAGTGGCAGAGTGAACCAGAACGTCGAGCCGCAACCGGGCTTGCTCTCTACGCCGATCTGGCCGCCGTGCTGCTCGACGAGTCCTCGGCAGATGTAGAGGCCTAGCCCCAGCCCACTCGCCGGTCCCGAAAGCACCTGCGCTCCCGGCACGCGATAGAACCGCTCGAACACATGCGCGAGCGCCTCCTCGTGGATGCCCGGCCCTTCGTCACGCACGGCGATCTGCGCCTTGCTGCCCTGCCGGCGCAGCGCGACGGAGATCGGCGCCTCCGGTGGAGAGTACTTGATCGCGTTTGTCGCGAGATTCGTCAGCACCTGCTCGATGCGACTGCAATCAATGACGGCGATGAGTGGCTTACGCGGCAGATCAAGCGCGATCACTCGGCCCGTCGTCTCCATCTGCTCCTCGGCCACCTGCTGGCAGAGCCCGCGCAGATCGCAGGATTCGAGGTTCAACTCGACGCCGCCCTGTTGCGCCCGCGCCGCCTCATTCAGATCGTTGACAAGGCGTTCAAGTCGCTCCACGTCGTGCCCAAGCTGATCGAACTGCTCCACCGTCACGCCCGTGCCGCGCGCCAGCCGCCGCCGCATCATCTGTGCGCGCGCCTTCATCGCCGTCAGCGGCGTACGTAGCTCGTGCGCGACGATGCTGAGCATCTGGTCGCGTTCGCGGTCGGCAAGACGCCGCTCCCGTGGCGTCAGCGCCTTGTCTTCGGGCGGGAGCGTCGGGGCGTTTTCGCGCCCGGTCGTGGCCATGTCGTGGTGGCGTTGTGGCTGCACCGCTTCTCCTTCGCCATCGCTTTAATCTCGCCTGCACCCATAAGGAGAACGCGCTACCCATCGGGAATGGAGGGTATTCGCGCCTACCACATCACCTTATGTCATGTTCAAGCGCGTCGCCAGGGCATAGGACCAGTGGGATATCGCTTGCTCTCAGTCGCACGCAGTCCGCTCGCCGAGATATTCGGCCCTTGCCGCCTGCCGCGCATTTTGATATACTAGCTCAGATTGTGGCGCGCAGTCTCCCTGAGGACCGCGCCGCCGCGCCGCCCTGTTGAGCGGCGCCATACCCTGGTTCGCGGAGTGTCCGCGACCAAACGCGCCCCGAACAGGAGGAAGTCGTCACCCATGCCGAACATTTCGTCGGCCAAGAAGCGCATGCGCCAGGAAGAGAAGCGGCGCGCGCGCAATCGGTCCGTCAAGTCCAACGTGCGCACGCACATCACATCCGCGCGCAACGCCATCGTGGCCCATCCAGAAGATCCCACGACGGAAGAGGCCATTCGTCTGGCCATCTCAAAGCTGGATAGCGCCGTCTCCAAGGGCGTCCTGCACCGCAACAACGCCGCCCGGCGCAAGTCACGTTTGATGGCGCGTCTGCACACCGTCCAGGCCGAGCAGTCCGCGCGGTAGCGCGCTCATCCGCGCCGCCGTCTCACCCAGCCGCTCCTCTCCCGTCATTGGGAGAGGGCTGGGAGTGGACGATCCCACCGGCTGTTCCCTCACGCCATCTCACCCGCCCCGCAACCATTCCCCCCGCTCGCACGCTGTATACTATAGACGTGGCTCCGCGTGGCCTCATTCCCGGACAGACTCCGGACAACCGACCGCGCCAACCAGCCCACCGTCACTCGCCACCCCGGATAATCTGGCACATTTTGTGCATGCTCTGGTATTCCGGCAGCGTGGTTGCCGCGACCCGTCGTGTAACGATTGCGCGGGCTTGCGCGTACAGAATGTGCGACCCCCGGCAAGCCGGCGGAGGCGCCACGGTCCCAGGACGCGCGGCGCACAGGAAAGGACGAAGGGCCGATGCAGAAACTGAAGCCGTGGTTGTTTGGCGCGGCAATCGCCATCCCGTTGATCATTATCGCCCTGATCGTATGGTTCTCCATCGCCGGCTGGTGGCCGACCGTCGTGGACATCGTCCTCGTCCTGGTGGCTCTCATCAGCGCGCTGATGTTGCTGGGACTGACGGCGGCGGTCTTCTTCCTCACCCGCACGGCGCTCGAGATCAAGAACGAGTTGGTTCCCGTGCTCGACTCGCTGAAGAGCACCTCCACCGCCGTGCGCGAGACCGCCAAGACAGCCGGGGCCTTCGGTGTCAGCCCGGCAGTGCGCACCGCCAGCCTGCTCGCGGGCGCGGGCGAGGTCGCCGCCGTCGTCCTGGGCAAAGGACACGCGCACAAGCGCGCGGAGAAGCGGCAGAAGCGCCGCCAGGAGATCGAACGCGAGCTTGCCGCGAAGGGAGAACTCGATGGCTATGGTTATCGCTAGCGAGCCGGGATGGCTGCGCGCGGCGGGACAAGCCGCCGGAACGATTTTGCTGCTCGAGTTGGGCCTCGTCCTCATCATCGTTGCCGCGCTGACCGTCGGCTTCGCCGTCGCGGCCTGGTGGCTGCGCAAGCACGTCAGCCCTATTCTCGGCCAGTATCTGCCCAAGGCCGAACAGGCCATGACCGCCGCGCAGCACAGCAGCGAGCGCGTGGTGCAGGGTGTGGCGGAGTTCTATGGCCGTCGCCAGCAGATCCGCACCGGCGTGCGTGTGTTGCTGTTCGGCCGGCAGGCTGCCCAGCGCGTCCATGACACCGAATTGAACCGCGTCGCCTCCGATCTTCAACTGATGACCGCGCCGGAAGCGACGCCTGGTCCTGAGAACGGCTTCACCCCGCAACTGCGCGGCGGCCCCATCCTCACCGGCATGGAGAGCGCCGCCCCAAACGGGCGCCCGACGCTTGCCCCACCCTCGGCGGCGACGGCGCGCGGCGTGTATACTGAACAGGACCGCGCGAGCGGCCACGATGACACCGACGACACTGATGACGCTGATCTAGGGAGTATGGGGCATCTTGCCGGCGCCGCTGGCTAACTTCGGCAATAGTTTTCGCGCCCTGCGGAGCAACGCGCGCCTGTATCTGGTTTCAAATACCCTACAGGCCGTCACCGCGGGCGCGTTTGCCGTGCTGTACGTTCTCTTCCTCACCAAACTCGGCTACAGCACCGACTTCGTCGGCCTGGTGCTCGTCATCGGCACCATCGGCGGCGGTCTGGGCATCATCCCGGCCAGCGCGCTCGTCGAACGCCTGGGCTATCGCGCGCTGCTGCTCTGGTCAGACTTCGTCGGCGGCTTCGCGTTCGCCGCGCAGCTCTTCTTCCCGACGGCTCCCGTGATTCTTCTCACCACCCTGGCGGCGGGCGCCTCCTTCGCGCTGTTTCTCGTCGTCAACGCCCCGTTTCTGGCCGCCAATAGCTCCGAACATGAACGTACCGCCCTCTTCGGCCTGAATAACGCGCTTGGCTTTCTTGCCGCCGTTGTGGGCAGTCTGCTGGGCGGCGGTCTGCCTACATGGTTCCGCGGCCTGTTGTTCGACGGCCACGGCGCGCTGGCCTGGCTGCGGCCGCTGCTCGTGCGCAACGCCGACGCGCGCACGCTGCAAGTGGCGCTGATGGCCTCGGCGCTGATCGCCGTCCCGGCCTTCATTCCCATCCTGTTTCTCAACGATGAACGCCAGGTGTCCTCACCCTCTGACCCCCTCTCCTCGCGAGGAGAGGGAGAACCTGGGCGGCTGGTGGCGTGGTGGGCCAGATGGGGCGACCTCAAGACGCGGCTGCGCGACGGTTGGGGCGCGACGGTGCGGGAGGCGCGTGGGGTGATCGGCCGCTTCTCCGTGACGCAGGCGCTCATCGGCTTCGGAGCCGGCCTGTACTTTCCGTACATGAGCATCTACTTCGTCAACGACCTGCACACCACACTCACCTTCTACGGCGTCTTCAGCGCGGTGATGACGATCTCGCTGGCCGGCGCGTCGCTGCTCTCGGCGCCGCTGGCCGCGCGCTATGGCAAGATGCCCGTCAGCGTCATCGCACAGATCCTCTCGATCCCGTTTCTGGTGGCGCTGGGCCTGTTCCCCATTGTATGGATCGTCTCGGCGACGCTGCTCGTGCGCACGTTCCTGATGAACATTCCCGGCGCGCCGCTCTCGGCGTACCTGATGGAGGCCGTCCCAGAGCAGCGGCGCGTCATCGCCAGCGGCGTCTACAACGTGAGCTTCCAGCTTGTCGGCGCGCTGGGCGCGGGCGTCGGTGGAGTCCTGATAAACCGCATCGGCTTCCCGCTCACGATTCTCCTTGCGGTCCCGTTCTACGCGGCCAGCGCGATCCTGTTGATCGTCTGGTTCGGTCTGCGGCGCCAGCCCGCCACCCCGCCGGTGGACGAATTGCCCACGCCCCTCGTCGCCTCGGAGCCGCTGAAAAGGTGAACGGTTCATGTGGTAGACTCGTGGAGTGAGAGTGGCGACATTTGTGGTCGTATCGTGAAGTCACGTTGTGTCCTGAGCGTGGAGGCGACGTATGGCGAGCGACACAGGAACGGATCAGGATGATGTGCGGCGGGCGGCCTCGCTCGGCTGGGCAATGACCGAGTTTCTCAGCCGCTGCTACTCGCTCGGGGGCCATCCCCCTCCCAAGCAGCCTGACTTTCTCGGGCACGTCGCGTACCGCTGTCCATTTCCCCTGCCGGCAACCGGGCAGCGCAGTGACCGGCAGACAGTGCGCGCGATGATCTTTCACATCGCCTACCTCGCTGACAAGCTTGACGTCACGTCCCACATTCCCAACAACCTCAAGCTGGCGGATGGAAAGTCCGATCCCTGCGTCGGAGAGGCCTACACGGATGTGCTGGCGGCCGACACCATGACATTGACGGAACTCGAGCCCTCCGACACGGACAGTTGGAACAAGTGTCTGGCGGACATCAACGCGCGGCTTTATTACTGGGACATGAAGATTCAGGATGGGCTGCAGCGCAATGTCGCCGCGACCTACAACGCCTACCTCGTCGCGCGCAACCTCGCCGCCATGCGGTGGACCCTCGCGCAGAAAGCCGTCGCCGCGCTACCGGCCCAGACCTGGCTGGAGAAAGACCCCAAGGGCTTCGAGGCCGCGATCTATCTCTTGGGAGGGTATCTCCCCGCGTACGCGCCGGGCGCGCTGGTCAATAGCGTCAGCGCTTGGAAAAGCACACTCGTATCGCCGTCGGAAGCGAAATCACCACCAACGCTCGATGGCGATACGCGGAGAGCCCTGGAGGAGCAGGCGGAGATTTGGGAAGCGCTTATCACCGGCCGACGCGACCCTCTGAGCTATGTTGACCTCAAAGAGACCACGCACACGAGCGCGGTGTACTTCTGGCGTGTCCTGAGAAGTTCATGGCCGCTCTTCGCGGTTGCTCTCGCCATCGTGGTCGCCATCTTGATCGTCGTGCTGATCGTCGTCAACGCCTATACCCACGCTGGCCCCAGTGTCTATGTCGGGGCGACCATCGCGGGAGTCTTCGCGTTTCTCACCCTCGCGGGAACATCACTCGCCACCGTGAACAGCGCGTGGCAGAAGGGGGTTGGCGAGCTTGCGGGCACGGTGGGGCATGCGCTCACCGATCAACTCTGGGCCACTGCCCAGCAGGATGCCGTGAACAAGGCGACGCTGACGCCTATCCCATCAAAGAAGCGCACCAGCCAACCGAGTCCCGACGCGGAAGCCTCCCAACGAGGGCTGGAGTAGCGCCGCAAGCGCCTTTCCCTTGCCCGCGTGGCAAGCCATCGTCTACGATCAGGAAGCGAGAGCCGGCGCTGAGATGCGGCGCGTGAAGGCAACTAGGAGGCTGGCGCGATGGCGGAGGGCATGGGCGACACTGGCGGTGTACTTACCTTCCCCGATGGCTTTCGTTGGGGCGTGGCGACGGCGGCGCACCAGTGCGAGGGCGGCAACACCAACAATCAGTGGTACGCCTGGGAAGGCGCAGGCCACATACGCGGCGGCGACACCGCCGGGCTGGCCTGCGATTGGTGGAACAGCGCAGAGCAGGACTTCGACCTTGCGCGAGACATGGGCCTAAACGCGCTGCGCCTCTCCGTCGAGTGGAGCCGTGTCGAGCCGCGCCCGGGGGAATGGGACGACGACGCCTTCGCGCGCTACCGGGAGATGCTGCGCGGCCTGCGTGAGCGCGGCATCGAGCCGATGGTCACGCTGCACCACTTCACCAACCCGCTCTGGTTCGAGGAGCGTGGCGCGTTCCTCACCCCCTATGCCGTGGACCTCTTCGCGCGCTTCGCGGCGCGGGTGGTCGAGGAGCTTGGCGACCTCTGCGACCTCTGGTGTACCGTCAACGAACCCAACGTCTACGCCATCATCGGCTACCTCGCCGGCGACTTCCCACCCGGCCACCGGGGCGATCTGCGCGGCGCGGTCGCCGTCCAGGCGGGGATGGCCCGCGCGCACGCCGCCGCGTATGAGGCAATCCATCGCGCGCAGCCGCACGCCCGTGTAGGGTGGGCGCAGAACTACAACATCTTCCAGCCGGAGCGCCCGGACTCGCCACTGGATCGCCTCGTCGCCGGCATCCAGGACGCCGCCTTCAACGATTTCTTCCCGCGCGCCGTGCGGTCCGGCTCGGCAGCCTTCCCGTTCCGGCTGGCGGCGGGCAATCTCTCGACGGTCCGCGACACCTGTGACTTCATCGGCGTCAATCTGTATTACCGCGATCTGGTGCGCTTCGATCCACGCAAACTCGGCGAGGCGTTTGGCCGGCGCTCCACCCGCGCGGGCGCTCCGCAAGGAACGGACACCGAAGGCAAGCCGGCGTATTCGGAGGTATTCCCTGGGGCAATCGGGGCCGTAGCCGAGCGCGTCGCCAGCTTCGGCAAACCCATCTACATCACCGAGAACGGCCTCTCTGATCCGGATGATCGGCTGCGTCCGTGGCAGCTTGCCACCGCGGTCAAGGCCATTCATGAAGTGATCGCGGGCGGCGTAGACCTGCGCGGCTACTATTATTGGACGCTTGTGGACAACTTCGAGTGGGCGGAGGGGTGGCATATGCGCTTCGGCCTGGTCGCGCTGGACGAGCGCACGCAGCGGCGCACGCCCCGCCGGAGCGCCGGCCTCTACAGCGCCATCGCGCACGCCAACGCGCTCACCCCGGCGATGGTCCGCGAGTACACGCCGGCCGCGCTGGGCGAGCTGTTTCCCGCCGAATAGGATTTGCGCCGCCTCCAGCTAGACGATGATGCCGAACCGCTCCGCGAGTATGCTCCGGTATTCGTCCTCTGAGGCGAGGTCACGTTCGTCGCGCCGCCCGCGCGTCGTCGTAATCAGGCGCAGATCGCTGAGCGTGATGCGTTCGCTATCGGGCAACGCAAGTGAACAAATGCGCTTTTGGGCGAAATGCGAGTCGGGCGACGTCTGCTGATAGCGACAGCGCTCATCGAAGTCGGCCATAACATGCGGTTGTGTGGTGAACCGGTATCGCGACTCCCAGTCCGACACGCTGGACGCCTGCTGGCCACGCCTCTGCATGAGCCAGTACGCGGTGTGCGTCTCGACCGCCCTATCGCCGCTGTCGCCCGCCTCCAAACACAGGCGATAGCGGTAGCCGTCCCCGCCGTCTTGCTCGACATCGGATCGCAGGCGCAGCGGCTGCCGAAACGAGTCGCCGAAGCCGACATCGGCCAGCCAGTCGGCGCCCTCGAGGTCGTGAACCCGCAGCGTCAGATGGTCGAATGCGGGCGAGAAGCCGCCACTGGACTGCGCCACCTCCGCGGAGAGCAGCGACACCCTGAACCCCAGCTGTCGCAGCAGCCACGCGAAGAGGCCGTTGAGCTCATAGCAGAAGCCCCCGCGCCGGCGTCGCACAATCTTGTCGTACAGCGCCTCATCCGCCAGCGTGATTGGCTGGCCGTAGTGGATGGAGAGATTCTCGAACGGGACCGCCAGTAGATGCGCCTGATGCAGGGCGCACAGCACCGGCAACGACGGCTCTGGCGCGTCGAGGTCTAACCTATGTGAGTAGCGGATGCGTTCCAGGTAGGTGCGCCAGTCGAAGGTAGTCGTCTGTTCGAGCACGTCAATACACCTCCGGGCGGCGATTAGCCAGCGATGGGATGCGGCGGCGCACCTCCGCGACGCGGTCGGTGTCAATCTCCGCGCGCACGATGGCCGGCGTCTCCTCCGGCCCCTCCGCCAGCACGTCTCCCCACGGGTCAATCACCATGCTGTGGCCGTAGGTGAGGCGGTCCGGCGGACGCTGGCCGCACTGGCCCGGCGCGAGCACGAAGCAGCCGTTCTCGATGGCGCGAGCGCGTAGCAGCGGCTCCCAGTGGTCGCGGCCCGTCTCCAGCGTGAACGCCGAGGGCATCACGACGATCTCAGCCCCACGCAGCGCCAGCGTCCGAAACAGCTCTGGGAAGCGCAGATCATAGCAGGTCGCCAGTCCTAGCCGTAGCCCGTCGCGCTCCACGGTGACGATGCGGTCGCCGGCCGCCGTGGTGGCCGACTCACGGTAGGGCTTGCCCCGCGCCGTCGGCTCCGCGTCGAAGAGGTGGATCTTGCGATAGACTGCTACCAGCGCGCCCGTCGTGTCGAAGGTGACAGCCGTGTTGTAGACGCGCCCATCTCCGCTATCATTCGCCGCCTCCAGCATACTGCCGCCATGCAGGATGAGCCGGTAGCGCCGCGCCAGCGCGCCCAACCGCTGCGTCACCGGGCCGGGGATCGGCTCCGCGTTCGCGCGATTGCCCGCCTCGGGGCCAAGGTAGGTCCAGAGTTCGGGGAGCGCGACCAGACGCGCGCCGCCCTCCGCCGCCGCGACGATGGCCGCCTCCGCCGCCGCGATATTCGCCGCTTTGTCATCACGCGAATTGAGCTGGACCAGCGCCACGGGCACACGCATCTCGCGCCTCACTCTCCATCGGTCGCCGTTGCGTCAAGCATAGCATGGACGACGAGATTGCCGCGCAGTCGCAGCTCACGCACGATGCGAAACACGCGCCGGAGCCGGTGCAGGTGCTCCGGGGTGCGGCCCGTTACCATCAGGTTGACGGTGAGGACGCCGCCCGGCGTCAGCAGCGCGCCCACCTGCCGCAGAAACGGCGTCGCCAGCGTTCCCAGCGCCAGCCGTCCCGCTTCGAAGAGGTCCAGGCAGATCAGATCGAATTGATCGGCGCCACCCGCCGCCTGGTCCGCCACCCAGGTGAAGGCGTCGGCTTCGACGATGGCGAGCGTGGGCAGCGCGTCCAGCCCGAACTCCGCGCGGGCGACGGCGATCACCTCCGCGTTGCGCTCGACGCCGACCATCGCGACATCGGGGCAGCGCCGCGCCAGCAGGTGCGCCACCGTGCCGCCGCCCAGGCCCAGTAGCAGCGCGCGCTTCGGGCAGCCAGGCGGCGTCATCAGGCCCCAGTAGCCGCCGCCCGGTCCAGGCTGAGGCTCCTCCGCGCCGTCCGGCTCGCGCGCTTCCCCCGATATCGGGACGCTGACCGATTGCACGACGGCGTCAACTTCGAGCGTCACGCCCCACTCCTCACGCGACGACGTGCTCACGCGGGGTGGCCGCGCCTGTCTCCGCCGCCGCTTCTTCGCCATCGCCGATCCCCGCCCCCGCGCCTGAGCCGCCAGTCCCGTACCTCCTCATTCTACCGCCGGGCAGCGTCAGAGTGCTCCTTTGCGTCACGCGACAGCCGCCGGCGTTCCCACGGCCAGGAGATAGGCGTCCTCAAGATTCGGCTCGGCCGGCGTCGCCGCGTCATGCGGGCGTGTCTCGCCGACGATGCGCAGGAGCATCCCATCCGGGCGGCTAACCAGCGCGCTGACACGATGCGCCGACTGTAGACGCGCCGCCGTCGCCATATCCACCTCAACGGTCCATACCTTGCCGCGTGCGCTCGCCAGCAGCTCCTCGGCCGTGGTATCCGCGATGACGCGCCCCTCGCGCAGGATGACGAGCCGGCGGGCCACCGCCTCCACATCGCCGATGATGTGCGTTGAGAGTAGGGTAACACGTGAGGAGGTGAAGCTCGCCAGTAACGTGCGGAAGCGCACTCGTTCTTCAGGATCAAGCCCCGCCGTCGGCTCGTCCACGATCAGCAGCTCCGGATCGTTGAGCAGCGCCTGCGCGATGCCGATGCGCTGTCTCATGCCGCCGGAGTACGTCGTCAGCCGCTGGTCGGCGACCGCTTCGAGGTTGACAAGCTCCAGCGTTTCATCGGCGCGCCGTCTCGCCAGTTCGTCCGGCAAGCCCTTCATCGCCGCGAGGTAGCGCAGAAACTGTCGCCCGGAGAACTCTGGATAAACGCCGAACTCCTGGGGCAGATAGCCCAACACCTGCCGTAGCTCGCCGCCGTGGCTGCGCGTCTCGCGTCCGTTCCAACGCACGGCCCCACTCGTCGGGTCCAGCAACGTGCCGGTGATGCGCATGAGCGTCGTTTTGCCGGCGCCGTTCGCCCCCACGAGTCCCACCAGCCCCGGACCCGTGCGCAGCGACACGTCCCGCAGGGCCCACTGGGCGCCGAACCGCTTGCTCAGGCTCTCGATCTCCAACTCCATCTCGCTCACCTTTCATCTACGCCTCTCTGTGTGACTCTGTGTGACTCTGTGTGACTCTGTGTTACCCGTACATGTCCCGGTAGAGATCGCGCCGTCTCACACCACGACGTTGCGGAAGCGCCTGAACGCAAGGGACGAGAACGCGACCGCCGCCAGACCGAACACAATCCACACCAGATGCGCCAGCATAAACGAGTTGAGATCGGGCAACTGCCCTTGCAGAGTTTCAACCTGTCGTTGCATCGCCTGCTGGTTGAGGGACAGGTTTTTGAAGATGGCGTTCAGGTGGTGGGTAAACTGCGCAGTGAACAGTGATCCCGAATCGGTATTCGTCGGCTGCCACGTTTCGTACGCTCGCCACCACGCGGGGGGATTGCCTACGGCGAATCCGGGCGAGTTGCGCACCTTGTCATACGTAAAGCCCTGCAACAAAAGGCCGATACACAGCCAGCCGAAGACCGCGCCGGCCTTGATGACCGTCGAGCGATGTGGCAGCAACACGCCGAGCGCGAAGCACAAACTGCCGATCAAGATCGTGGGCGGCAGGACGAGGACGGCCCAGAACACCACGGCGCCCGGCACGTTGATCGCCGGGTAGTAGCCGCCGGCCCAGAGATGCAGCGTGACGGCCACTGCCACTAGCGCCACGAGATAGACGCACGCCATCCCCAGCGCGATCAGCATGTCGGCGAAGTAGCGCCCCCAGATGTAGGCGCGCGTGGGGAGCGCGGTGGTCATCAGTAGCTCGTGGGTGCGGCGCTTCAGGTCGAGGGATACGCCATCGGCGGTCACGAACGGCAGAAAGAGGGCGAACTCGACCAGCGTGAACGGCAGCAGCATCGTCAGCCCGAAGAGGCTATTGCGTGTCACCACGGCCATGAGTTCGCGCGTAGGGCCTCCCGGCCCGCCTGTGCCTGACGTCAGGTCAAACGTCGTTTGCTGCAAGGATAGCCCCAAAAGGGCGACGCAGACGGCGAACAGGAGCACGGCGAGAATCCGTGTCGAGCGATTCGCGAGCGAGCGTCTTAGCTCCCAGCGCATCACCGTGAGCAGGGGGTTCGGTCGCGGGGCCGTGAGCGCATGGTGCTCGGGCAGCCGGTCGCTTACCGCCGCATGCGCGGGTCGGGTCGTCATAGTGGCGCTCCTTCTCTCCCTCCTCGCGTGAGGGATGATGGACCAGACTCGTGTATATGTGCGCGTCTCGTCAGCGTAACGACGCCCACCGGCAAAAGGTTCGCTGGCCGTGACTCAGCCGGTGGGCAGCAAATGTGTGAAGTGGGCGGGGAGCCGCCACACGCTCAGCGTGAGCAGCGTGAGGCCGGCCACGCCGAGCGCGATCTCTACGCTCATTGGAATCGCCGGAGTTTGTCGCGCGCCAATGGCGGGCGAGTACGTCGCGAGCGTGTAATAGAGGACCAGACCCGCCAACCAGCCCAGATACGCGAGGGCGGCGGCGACAGCGACCGGCAGGCGCAGCGAGAGCGCCAGCGCCACCCCCGCGACGAGTAGCAGCGGAGTGAGCCAGTGCAGCGTGAGCGCCAAGAAGCTGACCTCGCCTGGCACGCCATGCCCACCGCGCAGCCAGAGCGCCAATCCTAGACAGAGCCCTAGCCCCACGTCATAGCCAAGCACGACGACCAGCCGCGCGATGGTCAGTTGCAGCGCCGACGGTGGGCAACCGAGCTCGCACTCGATCATGCGCAGCCGTACGCCGCGAAACATCGCCGTGATGCCCAGGTAGGCGAGCAGGGGGGAGAGTGCCCGCAGCAGAAACACGGAACCTGTGTCACCAACGACAAACTCCGCATATACACCGAGGGCCATGACCGCCGCGCTCAGGAGCCAGAACGATGGTCGCAGGACACTCACCTGGATGCGCGCCGTATCTAGCAGCCAGAGCAGGCTCCCATGCCGGCGCGCGAATCGCTCCCGCACCGCCTGCCGCACGAGTGACGGCGCGGACGTGGGCGTCAAGGGCGCGAGCGCCGCCAACAGGCGGTTGGTGTCGGCCGGGGTGATCGTCCGTTCGGGCCACCGCGCGAAGCGACGTATGACCGGCGTCCAGTCGGCGATCTCCGCCGGCGTCGCGTCCTGTTCGCGCAGCGCGTCGGCGAGGCGCTGGTCGGCGTCGTGGCTGTTGCGTGGTCCCGGTGAAGGCGCATTCATCGTTCCTCTGCTCCTTGTTCTATCCGCGCCGCCGCGATCATCGCCGCGCGCAAACGGCGCAGGCCCACGGAGAGTCGCGATTTGACGGTGCCAATCGGCACGTCGAGCGTCTCCGCAATCTCTTGCAGGCTCATCTCGTTATAGAAGCGCAGGGCCAGCGTCGCGCGATACTCCGCGCCCAGCGTCGCCAGCGCGCACACGATATCGGCTCCCCGCTCGACGGCCAGCGCCTGATCCTCCGGGCCGGCCGCGTCGTCCACCAGCCGCTCATCGAAGTGGTCATCCCAGCGCGTCGCGCGGCGGACAGCGGCGGACTTGAAGTGGTCGCGCGCCAGATTCGTCGCAATGGCGTAGAGCCACGGCTTGAAGGGACGGGCTCCCCGGTCGGCGTGCTGGCGCAGCACCCGCATGAACGTCTCCTGGACGAGGTCCTGCGCGAGCGCCCAGTCGCCACCAACCAGTCGGTCCAGATAACCGGTGAGGGGCCCCTGGTAGCGCGCGACCAGTTCGGCGAGCGCGTCCCGTTCGCCAACCAGCAAGGCCGCCAATACCTGCTCATCGCTCAGCCGTTCCATGGACATCTTTCTTCCCACGGCACGTCATCGCCCGCCACGCCTTCACATTGACACGAGTCACGTCGCGAAAAGGTTCGCGGCGCGCCGAGATCAGCGTGTTTGCGACGCCCGCGCGCCAAGAGCAGACCGCTATCGCCTTGGGCAGGCGCATGATAGAGTATGTACGCGCGCCAACGGCGATGACGGCGCTGGACGACGGCGCGCGATAGAGAGTGAGCGGATGCGATGGATGCGCCGGACTCAATGGCGCTGCTGGCCGAGGACCACGACGATAACACGGCGGCGGTGGAGGCGAGCGACCACGAGCGCCGCTGAGCCACAACGAGAGAAGGTTCACCAGATGGTACACGACGATGAACTGAGGGCGGAGATCGCGGCGAGCCGCCCGGAGATGGTGGCGTTGCGTCGGCGCTTCCACGAGCGCCCAGAGACGGCGTTCGAGGAGCGCGAGACGGCTCGCGAAATCGCGCGGCGTCTGGGCGAGTCCGGCCTGGAGGTCAGGGAGGGCGTGGGCAAGACGGGCGTCGTCGGGCTGCTGCGAGGGGGAGCCGGCGCGGGCAAAACGTTGCTCGTGCGCGCCGATATAGACGCGCTGCCCGTCACTGAGGCCAACGACACGCCATACCGCTCACAGACGCCGGGCAAGATGCACGCCTGCGGCCACGACGGCCACATCACCATCGCGCTCACTCTGGCCGACCTGCTGGCGCGGCGCCGCGAACAGTTCGCCGGCAACGTCAAGTTCGCCTTCCAGCCAGCCGAGGAGCTTGCCGCCGGGGCGCAGCCGATGCTTGACGACGGCGTGATGCGCGACCCCGACGTGGACGGCGTCATCGGCCTGCACATCTGGAGCCAGACACCCGTCGGCGATGTTGTGGTCCAGGCGGGACCGTTCTTCGCAAGCGCCGATCACATCGTCCTGCGCGTGCGTGGGCGTGGCGGGCATGGCGCGATGCCGCATCTCAATGTGGACCCGTTGGTCGCCGCCGCGCAGATCATCGTCGCGCTACAAACGCTCATCAGCCGCGAAATCTCACCCTTCCATCCCGCTGTGCTGACATTCGGCAGCATCCACGGCGGCACAGCTTCCAATGTCACCGCCGACGAGGTGGAGCTTCAAGGGACCGTGCGCGCCTACGACGACGCGGACCGCGAACTTCTGCTGCGCCGCATCGGCGAAGTCGCGCGCTCAGTCGCAGAGGGGCTACGCGCCGGCGCCGAGTTGACCACCCTCAACGGCACTCCGGCCAGCGTCAACGATCCCACGATGACGGAACTGATACGGCGCGCGGCGGTGGCGACCGTCGGCGAGGCGCGCATCCCTGCCGGCGATCAGCGCCAGTCCGTGAGTGACGACATGGCGCTCTTTCTGCGGGCCGTTCCTGGCTGCTACTTCCTCGTCGGCGCGGGCAATGTCGCGCGCGGCATCACCGCCCCGCACCACAGCGCGCACTTCGATATTGACGAGGACGCGCTGCCCATCGGCGTCGAGGTGATGGCTCGCGCGGCCCTGGAGTATCTCGCCCCACGCTGACCTTCGATGGCCGGCACAGCGTCAGCGTATGGGCAGCCCTCAGGCCGCAACGTATCGGCGCTCCGGCCATTTTTGGCCGAGATCGGTTTATTCCAGCCCCGCGCGTCCGACGATCACCACTGTTCCCGACGCCACCAGTTCACCCGCCACCAGGCAGACGGGCGGCTCCGACACCTTCAACGCGCGGGCGATGGCCCAGAGCGGCGTCTGACCATCCACCTTGGTAAGCAGGCTCCACTGCTCCGGCGTCAGTTGGATTGCCGTCCGGCTCGTCGGGTCCACCTCCGCGAAGTCTATCACCGCCTCGCGCGGCAGCGGCGTAGCGGTTCGGGTCGCGACCGCCGGGGCAGTCTGTAGGACCTTCGAGACGAGTTTGCCGACGGGTAACGGCAGCGCGACGCGCCCAGGTGGCAGTGGCACGCCATCCTCAAAGACGAAGTCCCCGGTGGGCCAGGTAAGCACCTGACCAAGCAGGTCGAGCGCGTCGGCCTCGGCAAAGACGCGGAGCTGCTCCTGGGTGAGCTGGCGCGTGGTGATGAACGCGCGGACCACCTGCATATCGGGAATCTGTCCGGCCTCGACGAACGGCACCCCCATCGTCGCCTCGAACTGTTGCGGCGTGATGAAGCCGGCCCGCGCCAGGTGATGGGCGAGCACCTTCACTGAGCCGATGCGCTCGCAGAGTAGCCACTGGCCGCCGGAGAAGTAGATCGCCGCGCTGCGCTCGCCGCGCAGAATCGTGAGCCGGCCGCCGCGTTGTCCGCTCTCGATCACGCGCAGCACATCCGGCAATCTATACTGGAGCAGGCTCCCCGCCAGCGGCATCGCTCTTCCTCCCCCACCACAGCAGCGTATCGGCGCCGCCTCAGACGTGGCTATTGTACACTCTAGGGGAAGATTGGGCCAGAGCGCGCAGAGACAAGAGGAGACAAGAGGAGACACGATGGCAGGCGCGACCGATAATTTCAAACAACGTGTCCAGGCTGCCTTTAGCCAGATTCAGCCGGGGCAGATATTCACCTACCGCCGCACGTTTACTGAGGCTGATGTGGCGCTGTTCTGCGGTGTCACCGGCGACTTCAACCCTTATCATCTCGACGACACGTTCGCGCGCGAAAGCTGGTACGGACGCCGCATTGTTCCCGGCCTGCTCACCGCGAGTATGGTGACGCACATCGGCGGGATGATCGGCTTCCTGGCAATGGGGATGAACTTCGAGTACCTGTTGCCCGTATATCCTGGCGACACCATCTCATGTACCGTCACGGTAATGGAGAAGGATACGGAGAAGCGCCTCCTGGTCTGCGAGGCGCGCTACGTGAATCAGGACGGCGCGGAGGTGTTGCGCGCTCGCTTTCACGGCTTTCCCGCCGACATTCGGCTGGCGCGTTGAGGGTCCTCGGAGCGGGGTGCGG
>DATEGV010000304.1:0-2832 GCA_035279925.1 Ktedonobacterales bacterium
CACGAGATCGGCGAACGCGCCCGTCGGCACCTCCGCGACGAACTTGCCAATGTGAAAGCACATCTCAAACAGGCCGATAGCGAAGGGGCTATAGCCGCGTGTCGCCAAAAATATCACCCAGACGGCGCGGGTGAACGCCAGGTTGGTGGCAAGCGTATAGCAGCCGTAGGCCAGGCTCCAACGGCGCAGATGCCGGCGGTCGGCGGGCGCGGTGACGGTCGGCGTGGTGGACGCGGGTTCAAATGGGGTGACGCTCATGGAACGATGGACCCTCTCGAAATCGGGGCGCGGCCAGTGTGGGACGCGCGGTGATACGGCAGAGCGGAGCGTGAGAGAAGCCCGGAACGGAGCGGAGAGTGTGATGGCGTGCGGTTGAGCGGCCCGAGAAGCGGCGGATGGGAGTCTGGGTCCCCTGTTCGCGGTGGAGCGGGCAGGGAGATTCCTCAGGCGCGCTTGTGGCCGCCGCGTAAGCGTGATGCGCCGGGCTTACGCGGCAAACGCGCTCGTCTCGAGGTCCATGTAGAGGTTGTTGTGGCTCAACGGCGGTGTGATGTGCGTGCCGCTGACGTATTTCTGACTCATGGGGATGAGCCTACCATCGCGGCGGCGAGCATGTCAAGACAGGCAGCCGGCGGATAAATCCGCGCCTGGATGGCCTGCGGCCACGAAGTCCGGCCAAGCCGGACTCGAATGAGGCGACGCGAGTAGCGAGGGGGAAATGAGGCCGGAACGCCACGACGCTTGCTCCCCCTTCCCCACGGGGGAAGGGGGCTGGGGGGTTAGGTTCTGGCGCGGCTGGGGGTTAGATTTTGCCTCGCTGGGGGATGAGGACAGCCTCAGTTCTCGCTGTTCTCCGGCGTGCTGGGCCGGTTGCCCATCGAGCGCGACGCCTCCAGCGCCGTGATGACGCCGGCGATATCGGAGACGACCTCCGCGAAGAGGTGGGGCAGCCAGTCCTCGGGGTGCGGCTCCTCGCTGGAGGCGAACTCATCGTGGCGGCGTCCACGGCCCAGCGTCATGTGGCCCGCGCGCCGATCCCCGCTGGTGCGGAACCCGCTGATCCCCTCCGGATCCCAGAGCGGCAACTCGACCCGCTGTTGCAGGGTGAGCGCCTCCACCTGCATGCCGTTCTCGCCAAGGGCCAGCGAGATGTTGGGGCGCGTCTCGACGGCGCGGCTGCTGTGCTCGGAGGCGCGCAGCTTCAAGGTGCGCGCGAGGGTTTGCATGCTGCCGGTGTTGAGGGTCGCGTTCTCGAACGGCAGGCTGAACGTCAGGTCCAGGACCAGCGGCGGCACATCTTCGGTGTGCAGATGCGGGCAATCTTCGTCCGGCTCATGGAAGAAATCGCAGATACCCTCGGCGCCGTCAATCGAGAGGACGGTATCCAGCGGCCCCCAGGCAAAGGAGACGGTGCAGGTAGCGTGATGCTCGGCCTCCTCGCAGGGGCCGGGATGCAGCGTGCAGGCGAACTCGCGCTCGAGTGTCTGGCTGTTGAGCCAGAACTCCGGATGGACCGAGAGCCCCGTGGCCTCCGCCGCGTTGAGGAACATCTCGGTGATGTCTTCGAATGTGACCATAGCGCACCCTCCTGCCCGCGTCCGCGGTAGTCGTAGGTCCACATTCTACAACCGGGGCCAGCGCGTTTCAATTCCGCGACCAGACGCCACGTGAGGCGCCCTGTCGCCCGCGAGTCCCACGCGCGCAACCAACAACGCTCCTCGCTCGCCCTTGGGTGAAAGCGCGACACTCACCGCGCGGTCAGCGATCGCGGCTGACCATGAACAACTATGGAACAATCATTCCGCGAACATGGCGCGTTCACGAACGCCCGCGCGGGCGTACCGCTCATCATAATCTGAGCGGTGATAGACAGACAGGAACATTGAATGCGCGCAATCACGTTGCGACAATCGTGCAAAGGCCGCGTAGTAAGCGGGCTAAGTAGCCAGAAAGTACTAAGCAACTGGCATTCCGCTTGCGCTGCTCTGGTCGTCCGCTATAGTCTGCACGGCGTCCGCGACTCGTACAAATGTTCCACAAGAGCGCGCGGACAGACCGCTACGAGATGATGGGAGGCTGCCTGAGGGGGATGCCGCGGCGGGAGATCGCGGCGGAAGTCCAGGGTTAGCGCGGCAGGTACGCGGCGCTCCTGGCAAGGTGGGAGGCGTGTGGCGTGGAACGGCCCAGCTCCTGTCCAGTGGAGGTTTAGCTGATTGATTTCGACACCGATGAGTTGGAAGTCTGGCGGGCGGATTGTCTCGCTCGCTCTTTTAGGAGGCCTGACCCTCAGTCCCGGTCCCAGCCTCGCGCATCCACAGCGCCCCGCGACGTCCGTCGCCGCGAACACCTGGCTGACGCTGCATGGACCCTGGCTCTGCCGCATGTGGAGCAGCGCGGACCCGACCGGCCTGTATCTGGCGAGCGTTGACGGCCCACTGAACCGCGCGAGCGGACAGGTGCGTACGCTGGCCAACGGCAAAGCGAGCGCCGGGGCGACCGCGCACTGTACGCGCGACTGGACGCTCGACGCCGACGGCCAACCGGTCTCCAGCGCGCAGGATTGGGTCGCCACCGACTCCGACGGGTCCACGGTCTCTCGGCAGCGCGCCCATACGACCGCTCATCCCGCGCCGGCCGCGCCTACCCTCGTCGGGCGTCGGTTCTTCACGCCACCGCCACCGCCCCCGCCACCGGCGCCGGTGTACGTGCAGCCAACGGGAGGCTACAACGCCTGGGGGCCTGTCCCTGGGCATGGCGGCTATGCCGCCTCGGACTTCGCGGGCGACCCGTGGAGCCAGTATTTCGGCGTCTGCACGTGGTACGCATGGTCGC
>DATEGV010000305.1:0-2373 GCA_035279925.1 Ktedonobacterales bacterium
AATAGAGTGGCAGGCTCGAATGCGCGGCGAGCAGCGCCATCACGGTCCGGTCGCGTCCCAGGTAGCCGCCATGCTCTCCCCAGGCGACGACAATCCCCGTGGCGCGACTCGCCGCCTCCGCGATGTAGCGGTCGTTCTCGGCGCCTATTTGGTCCGGTGTTCTCTGTAGCTCCTTCGGGCTGGCCGCGCGCAGGGCAAACAAGTTCACGACCTCTATACCTCCGAAGCCCCACCGCCGGCTGAAGCTGACGCAGCGCCTGATCGTTGGGTCGTCCATCGTCTCGCCGGCGGTGCTCGGATTGAGCATCACCCAGAGCAGGCGAGACAGGGCAGCGTCCCACGTACGCCAAAGGAGATAGCGATAGACGCCGGAAAAGACGGCGCCGCTCTGTTGGTAGACGCTCACCCCAACAGCTCTCCCGCCCGCGCCGGCGCGTCCTCCAGCGAGATGGCGTGCTGCTCGCCGGAGCGCAGGTCGCGCAGCGTCACTTCGCCACGCGCAAGCTCGTCCGGCCCCAGGATGAACGCCAGCGGCACGCCCTTCTTGTTGGCGAAGCTGAGTTGGGCCTTCAGTTCGCGCGGCTCCGGGTACACCTCCGTGCGCAGGCCCGCCCGCCGCAGCCGGGTCGCCAGCGCCAGCGACGCCGCCACCGTCTCCGGCGCGAAGAGCGTCACCAGCGCCTGTGTCGTCGTGACCGCCTCGGCGGCGATGAGGCCCTTCTCGTCCAGCGCGTCGAAGATGCGGTCAATGCCGAAGGAGATGCCGACGCACGGCAGGTCGCGGCCCAGGTACGCGCCGATCAGCTCATCGTAGCGCCCGCCGCCGCCCAGGCTGCCCAGCGTCGAATCACGCAACACCGTCTCGTAGATCGCGCCGGTGTAGTAGCTCAGCGCCCGCACCAGCGCCAGATCGAGGGTGACGCGCTCGTCCGGCACGCCAAGATCGCGCAGCCGGGCGAAGATCTCCGCCAGATCGCGCAGCGCCCCAACGCCGCGCGAATTGTCGCCGATCAGCGGGCGCACGGCCTCCACGACCGTCTCCGGCGCCCCGGTCAGCGTGATCGCCTCCATCAGCCGGGCGACGGACGCCTCCGCGAAGCCGGCCTTCAGCAGTTCCGCGCGCACGCCCTCGTCGCCGATCTTGTCCTGCTTGTCAATGAGGGTGAGCGCGACCACCCGCCGCTCGACCGGCACGGCGCAGGCCTCCATCAGCGCGTCCAGCAGGCCGCGATGGTTGATGCGCGTCACGAAACTGGTGAAGCCAAGCTGCGTGAACACGTCGCAATAGATCGCCGCCATCTCCGCGTCCACCGCCAGCGAGCGACTGCCCACGCAGTCCACGTCGCACTGGTAGAACTCGCGGTAGCGCCCGCGCTGGGGCCTGTCCGCGCGCCAGACGGGCTGCATCTGGTAGCGGCGGAAGGGCATCACGAGATCGTTCTGATGCGCGGCGATGACGCGGGCGAAGGGAACGGTCAGGTCGTAGCGCAGCGCCTCGTCCGAGAGTTCGCGGGCCAGACTCCCCGCGCTCTCATGCTCCTCTGGCCGCGCGGTGATGGCGCGACTGGCGGACTCAAGGCTCTGGCCGCGCTTGAGGATGCGGAAGAGCAGCCGCTCGCCTTCCTCGCCATACTTGCCTTCGAGGACGTTGGTGTTCTCGACGGCCGGCGTCTCCAGTGGCTCGTAGCCGTAGCGCTCGAACGTCGCGCGCAGCAGCGCGAAGACGCGATTGCGGCGCACGAGGTCGCGCGGGAGGTAATCGCGGGTGCCTTTGGCGTTGGTGGGAGCGATGCGAGCCATATGCGCCTGATCTCCTTACGTGCGGGGATGAATGCGCAGACAGCATAGCACATCAGGCTGATCGCCTCACGCCTGCCCCGCGCGGAGACGGGAGCGGGAGCGTGAGGCGAGGCGGCGATGCCGGCTGTGGAACTACCGCCCTATCGTCGGCGGTATGTTGTGGTTGATGTGGAAGAAGTTGGTGGGATCGTACCGGTTCTTGACCTGTACGAGCCGTTCGAAGTTCTGCCCATAGCTGGCGCGCACACCCGCGGCGCCGTCCTGTGGACCGAGGAAGTTGATGTAGACCCCATCAAGCGCGTACGGCCGAAGCGTTTCCCAGAGTTTTCGTGTCCAGGCGACGTGCGGTTCGTCGGGTCCGTCAACCCATCCGGCGAAGATGCCCACGATGTGCTGTTCCTGACGCAGCGAGTACGCCGTCGCCGTCGGATCCACTCGTGTCGCGGCGCCGTGCATATGCTGGATGATGATCTGCGACAACGGCGACGTCCGCGCGTCGCCGGCCGCGACGATCGCGTCAATTGCGTCGTCGGTCAACCGTGGCAGAGCGCTCCCTTTCTCATAGTAGCGCAG
>DATEGV010000306.1:0-12005 GCA_035279925.1 Ktedonobacterales bacterium
CAGGCCACTCCCGTCGTACCACACATCCGCCCAGTAATAGACGCCATGATCGCTCGACGGATCGGTGAACACGTGGCCCGGAGTCGCGCCACGCGCGATGACTGTCGCCTTGGGCGTCGCGCCGCTCAGATCGAAGCGCACCAGCAGGCCCATCCCGTTCGCCGTCGCGCCCGAGACCAGCGCCGTCTCGCCGCTGACCCAGACGCCACCCAGCGTGACCAGCGTGTCACCGCCGGCCCGACCGCTATCCACCAGCGTGACCGGCGTAGTCGCGCCGCCCGCGCCGGGGAGCCGGCTCGCCATCACCGACCACGCGGAGCCGGAGACACCCGTGCCCGCGCTCCAGACCACCCAGGTGTTCGTCACCCCACGGACCGTGATCGGCGCGTTGGTCGCGCTGGAGAGCAGTGGGAGCGTGCGCCGCGTCTTGCGGTCCTCCGCGAAGAGCATCGTCCCGTGCGCGTCGGCGGCGCTATACACCAACCAGACCGTCGTCGCCATCGCGCTGGCCGGCACGCCATAGCGCCCGTCCACCGAGTAGCGCGCGGCCTGTGTCGCGGGCGCCGTGTTCAGGCGCAGATGGCCGAGGCTGGCCGCCGCGCCGCCAAAGGAGGAGAGACCGAGATGGGGAAGCACGCCGGCGCCCAGGAGCGCCAGACCCAGGGCCGCCGCGATCGCCAGCGCGCCCTTCGGCTGGAACTGGACACGCCGCCGCGCGATCCGCGCGCCCGGGCGCACGACAGGCAGCGCCGGATTCGTCACCGCCATCGCCACGCGCGCAATCGCTGGATCGAGGCGCTGCTGGTCGGCGCGAATCGCGGCAAAGACCCGCTCCCGGAAGTCGGGTGGCGGGGTAATAGATGGGAGCTGCCGCAGGCGCTCGCCGGTCTGCCGATAGGTCGCTTCGAGTCGCCGGCAGTCGAGACAGGAAGAGATATGCGCGGTGAGCGCGGCCAGGTCGCCGGTGGACCAATCATCGCGGCGATACGCCGCAAGCTGGGCGCGAACCCGCGTGCAGCTCATTACCCCCCGGTTTCCTGTTGATACAGAGCGATAAAACGTTCGCGAGCGCGCATCAGACGCATTTTGACGGCTGAGGCGCTGACGTGTAGAACTTCGGCGATCTCCGCGCATGAGAACCCTTCGTGCTCGTAGAGCAGCAGGCAGGCGGCATACTTCGGAGGAAGCTTCTTGAGCACGCTCTCGACGATCTCCCGATCGGCCACCCGTTGCTCGAACCGGCCGCCGTCGTATCCACTCATCAACGAATTCGCCGCGCTGGCGAGCGCGTCTTCGACCGCGCTCTGCGGCTGAACGGGACCATCCGCGCCCGGCATGCCGGCGCCGACGCCCCGATCTTCGTTGAAAAGCGATAGCGGCAACCACGAGATCAGCCGCCGCCGTCGCAGCGCATCGGTCGCCGTATTGGAGGCGATGCGATACAACCAGGACGACAACGCGGCGGATTGAATGGTCGTGCCGGAGGACAGCGCGCGATAGACCTTGACGAACACGTCCTGCGTGAGGTCATAGGCTTGCTCGCGGTTGCCAACCAGCCGGAAAACGAAATTCGTGATCGGCGTCTGGAACCGGGTAAAGATCTCCTCGAAATCGGCGATCCCTACGACCGGACCAGCCTCCTCGCGCTGGGGCGCGTCCACCACCGCGGCGGTCGCCAGCGTCGCCGGCTCGTCTCGCGGCTCCGGTTCGGTGTGAACGGGAGTCGCGGCGGGCTTGGCGGCCACCAACGTCTGCGTGCGCGGCAGGCGCGCCACCGTCGGCGTCTTGGCCGGCCGAGGCGCATCCGTCTTCTTGCTCGTGCGGGGCGCGCGTTTGCGCGGCTCGCCAGAACCACTCGGATTGTATGAACGTACAGGTGGTTCCATCGGTTACACCAGTGGTATGAGTGGGGGACTGGGGAATCGGTACGCTCGTCCCTGTCTGGCGGGACGGCGAGGCGCGACTCCCGGCGCGCAATGGGTCTGGCGCATCTTGCGCTGATGCGCGGGCGGCGGAGGACTACCCTGGCTTCGCTCAGAGTATACCAGACCCCCTCCGTAGAAACTAGGAACCATTCTACCTACCTTCGCCGACCATCGCTCACGCGCCGCGCTCGTTGCCTCCGGGCGCCGAACATGCTATACTTTCTGTAGTGAGCAAATTCTCTCACCGCAGCCAAGGAGCGCGATCTTCAGCATGAGCATCTTTCATTCCACACCTTCAGCGGCCAGTTCCGACCAATCCCCCGATACGGCAAGCCAGCGAATCGTCATGTACACCACCCCGTGGTGCGGCGATTGTCGTCGCGCCAAGCGTGTCTTCGCCGCACGGGGCGTGCCATACACTGAGATTGACATCGAGCGCGACGCGGCCGCGGCGGAACAGGTGACGCGCGTCAACCATGGGTCGCGCAGCGTACCAACCATCCTGTTTCCTGACGGGTCCGTACTCGTCGAGCCATCCAATTCGACCCTGGAAGCCAAGCTTGCTGAGGTGACGGGCCAGACGCGCTAGGGCGCTCATCTTCACCGAGGGGATGGACCCCGCGCACATCGCGTCTGTCCTACAAGACGCTCCGGTAGACGAAATGTTACCCAGGTACCCGATTGGGTGATACAGCCATGGAGTGTTTGGAATCGTCACCGGCGTCCGTGTGGGCGCGTCTGAGGGAGCAGACGGAGCCCGTCCAGTCATTATGAGTACGTTTGACGACCCCTTCCAATCACACAGGGCGGCGCAAACAGTACTCTTGGCGACAGAAGGGGTCAGCGAATGTATCCGCGCCTGGATGGCGTCGCCGCGCCTCCGCCGGGAAGTTCGCCCAAGGCGGACATCGGAACAGACCACCGGCCCCGTTTGTCCTTCCCTCCCTTAGCGCGCCAGGTCGCGCTCGAGCAGCGCGGTGTTGATGGCGAACGCGGCTCCCGCGCCTTCCGCCGCCGCGATGATGGCCAGTTGCACCCGGCGCGAGGCGTCGCCCGCGACGTAGAGGCCGGGAACGTTGGTCACTTCATGTTCGCCGGTGCGCACCGCGCCAGACGCCGTAAACTCACAGCCCAACGCCTCCGGCAGATCGCAGCGTTGGCGTGGATTCTCCGCGAAGAAGAGCGCCCCGGCAGGGATCGCCTCGCCCCCGCTGAAGACCACACGCGCCAGCCAGCCATCGCGCCCCTCCAGCCGGTCCACGCGCTCCTCACGCACGGCGACGCCATGCCGCGCAAGTCGCTCGCGATCCTTCGCGGATAGCTCGGCGGCCCCGTCGGCGCAGAGCGTCAGATCACGGCTCCATACGGTCAGTTCCAGCGCCAGCCCCGCCGCGTCGTGCCCGCGTCCATAGATCACGATAGGCTGGTCACGGTGTTCCCAACCGTCGCAGTACGGGCAGTGGTGGACGCCGTGTCCATAGAACTCGCGGGCGCCGGCGACCTCAGGCACGTCATCCACCATCCCCGTCGCCAGCAGCAGGATGCGCGCCGAACAGCGCTCGCCGTTCGCCAGCGTCACGTCGAAGAAGTCATCGCCGCGAGACGCCGTATGCGCCTCCGCGTCGCGCAGCTCTACCGTCTCATACTGGCGCAGTTGCTCGCGCCCCAGCCGCAACATCTCGCCGGGAGGCACACAGTCGCGGGTGAGGTACCCGTGCAACTCATGGGCGGCGGCGTTGCGCGGCTGGCCGGAATCGAGGACGAGGACACGCCGACGGCAGCGGCCGAGAATGAGCGCCGCGCTCAGCCCCGCCGGACCGGCTCCGACGATGATCACGTCATACATGCTGGATGGCTGACCTCATCTCCACGCGAACACCCGCCGCGATTCACGGCGAATCTCCTGCTTTCGGCACGATCTTTGCCACCTTCCGCGCCCCGGATCAGAATGATCTGGCACGCCGTGGCGCGTTGCCCGGCGCTGGTGGTTGCGCATCGCACAGTCTGAGGAGGATTGTATGCCGAACCCGGTCGTTCACTTCGAGATCATGTCCGCGGAGAAGGGCCAAGAGTTGCAGCGCTTCTACAGCGAGGTTTTTGGGTGGAAGATAGACGCCAACAATCCCATGAGTTACGGCATGGTAGACACCGGCTCCAGCGCGGGTATCCCCGGCGGCATCGGTCCAGGAATGGGCGCCAGCCGTGTCACCATCTACGTCGCGGTGGATGACTTGCAGGCGTATCTCGACAAGGCCGAGGCGTTGGGCGGCAAGACGGTGCTACCGCCAAGCGCCGTTCCTGGCGGCCCGCGACTGGCGATGTTCGCGGATCCCGACGGCAACATCACCGGCCTGATGCAGGCCTAGTACGCGAGACCCTCTCATTGGCAGGTGGCCTCATCCCCCCGCCCCTTCCCCCCGCGGAGGGAAGGGGAGCTAGGGTTGAGACCTTCGGGGTCTGATTCCCCTCGCCCCGCAGGGAGTGGGGGCCAAGGGGTGAGGCGGCCAGTTCAGGGCATGAGGCTTACAGCGTGTCCATCAGCACTGAATAGGTCGGCTGGCCCGCGCTGGTTCCGCTAACTACAATGAGCCAGAGCACATCGTGGCCCTGCGTCGGCATGTTGAGCAGGGACGACGGAGCCGACACACTATCGGTTGACGCGAGCTTGGACCAGGAGTGGCTCCCCGGTTTCCATGTGTATAGTTCAACCAGTGGCGCATCGTTGAAGGCCACCACCAGCGAGCCATCGCTCAACGTCGCTCCCCCATTCGGGAAGATCCCAGGCGTCGTCGGCATCCCGGCCGCTGGAGCCTGTGACCATGTCGCGCCCCCATCCGCGCTAACAAAGATGTCGGTTCCGCTGGCGCCACTAACGCCAACGTGTGATTGCGTCGAGACAGCGGGCATCACCAGGTACAGCATTGGCTGCTGACCGGACGCGATCAGCGTGGCCAGGACCGTGCGGCCCGGCGGCAACGTCTCCTGACGCCAACTCGCGCCACCATCGTCGCTGCGCCAGAGCTGCGGCGGGGCGTTGAACGCCGGATCGCAGGAGGACGCGCTTGGGACCGTCACGGCGTAGAGGGTGGCGCCGAGCGAAGGAGCCGCGAACTGGCAGGGATTCTGGCCCCGCGCGACGAGCGCGCTATCCGCGTACTGCCACGTCACCCCGCCGTCTCCGCTGCTGAACAGGCGATCAGGGCCGACACTCGCCAGCGGCCCATGCCCCGCGAGCGAGTATAAGCGAAAAGTGATTTGATTGCCCTGCGCCACCGGGTTCGCGCTGTAGTTGTTGTACTGATTGAACCCCATCGCATTGGGACTGGCGCTGCCCAGCTCGAAGTTGCCCGGCAGACGCAGGATATTCCAGGTTGCTCCGGCGTCCGTGCTGATCTCCGTCGCCTCGCAGGGGACGACGCCGCTCAGCGCCACCTTCGCGCCGATGTGGCCGAGCGGCAGCGGGGCAGGACAGTTGTTGACCTGCGAGTTGTCCGGGTTGGAGAGATCGGCGGTCGCGTACACCGTCTTGTTGCTCAATGGACTGACGAAGAGGTCTATCCACGAGACGGTGAGGCCGGCGGGGAAGTTCGCTGGATTGGGCAGGGTGGTCCAGGTCGCTCCGCCATCGTCGCTACGGGTGATGCGCGCGCCGTTCACGACATACACCGTGTTCGGGTCAAATGAGGAGAACACGGGCATCCCACTCAGATGAGCGAGCTTCGGCACGGCCACGAGATGGGTCGCCCCGCTCGTCGGCGCGCTTGTCGCGGTGTGCGCGGCGCCGTGCGTGGCTGTGCTCGTTGGCGTACTCCCCACGCCGCGTTTCTGTGACTGCGTGGCGAAGACGGAGATAAAGAGCGCCACCACGACCAGCGCGGCGAGTGCGGCGACAAGCTGGCGGGAGCGATGGAAACGCGAGCGTTCTAGCTGGACCGGTGGCAGCGCGTCGGGCCGGCCCGAGGGTGAGTCGCGCGGCTCGGCTGTTGGCTCCATGCGGGTATCCTCTCGTCGTATGACTGGCGCCCCGCCAGGAAGCGGAGGGACGCCGAGCGAATGTGTACGCCGCGCCAGCGCGTCCGTCGTGGGCAGCGCGCGCCGCCAGGCCGCGCCGTCCGCCGCGATGCGCCGGAGCAGGTCGTGATATTCATGTTCGAGGAGATCGTCGAACGATTCGTCGGTGGGGTTCACGGAGAGGCTGTCAGGGTTGTTGTCCCGGTCGGACATCAGCAGCCTCCTTTCTCAACATCAGCAACATCATCATGTTCGTGGGTAATCGGGCGGGAGAGCCGCTCGCGCAGTTGAGCGAGCGCCCGGCGCAGCCGTGTGCGCACCGTCGCCGGCGGCAGATTGAGCGCCGCGCCGATCTCGGTAGCGTCCATCTGGGCGTAATAGCGCAGGACGACGACGATGCGCTGGTCGGCGTCGAGCCGGTTGATCGCGTGCCGTAGGTCCAACGCGCCGGTGGAATCGCTGGTTCCCGGATCGTCACCCAGCAGACCGAGCGGCAGCGCGTCTTCGTCCAGGAGCGGCTGCGTGCGGGCGCGGCGAGTGCCGAAGCGGCCACGCTGCCAGTCCTGGCAGATATGCGCGGTGATGCGCAGCAGCCAGGAACGCAGCGCCGCGCCATCTCTGAGCGTGTGCCAGGACTGCCACGCGCGGAGGATCGCCTCCTGCGTCGCGTCCTCGGCGTCGCCCGCGCCGATCAGCGCCGCCGCCGTGCGCAACATCGCTGGGAGATGCGGCGTCACGGCGAGGCCGAAATCGGCGGCTAGCTCCGGATCATCACCGGATCGTTGATCGGACATGCCCCGCTGGCCAAGTTGCATCGTGCTCCCCTGTTCACGCGCCTGTCCGAAAGGATGCGAACGACATCGTCATCAGTGTAGACGAAATCAGGAGCGTGAAGTGTTTCGCAGTTGTGGGCGAGCGAGCGGTAACCCGCGGGTGATGGCCAGGGCTTTGCAATATATCTCTCACCGAAGATGCGCCAGGGTGTGCAGAGGACGTTGGGCTATGGATGGGAGGGCGTTTGCATGCGCCAGTGGCCGGACAATCTGGGGGACCTCACGGAGCGACCATCGGGATATGGGTTTGCGGGTTGGGAGAACACCAACGGCGGCCTGTATCCTCCCGACGATCCGACGCTGCCTATGCGGTCCATCTCGCTCGTTCCGCCGACGGAACCCATGCCGGCCACACCTCGAACAGCACTACCAGCGTCCGCGCGGGCAATGCGTGCGGACCTGGCCGAGGAGGAGACCGAACCGGCGCCCGAGGCGGCGCTGTGGGGGGCGGCTCGCCAACCCGCACGGCGCTACGTTCCCTTGGGAGTGGGAGGCGCCGCTGGTGGCGGCCGCATGAGTCTGGGATGCGGTATGCTCGCGACCGCGCTTATCATTGGAGCGGCGGCGCTGGCGGTCCTGACACACGTCGGCGGCCCCGGCGGCAAGAACGCGCCTCCGTACCCCGGCGTGCAGGCCGGTCCCGCGTATACGCCGACCTCAACCTTACCCGCGACCTCAACGGCGGCGCCCAAACCGACGAACACCGCCCGCCCAACGACGGCTCCCACGCCAACGACGGCGCCCGATCCGACGGCGACCCCTAACCCAACCGCGACACCAAACCCGACGGCGACCCCTAACCCGACCGGCACGCCAACCCCGTCGGGCACGCCGACGCCTTCGCCCAATCCCTCGCCAAGCCCCTCGCCCTCCGTCACACCCACCTCCGGCGGTACGCCGACTCCGGGTACGACGCCGGGTACGACCGCGACACCCACAGGGAGCGCGACACCGGGTACGACCGCGACGCCCGGGGCCACGGCGACGCCCGCCGGAAGCGCGACGCCGGTTCAGCCGATCGTTGGTGTGGTCTGAGGTGAGGGGTCTTAGCGAGTTCTCGCGGCCATCAATGGCCGGCGCACGGGACGGGAAGCGGGCTGAAGTCCGTCGCGTAGGCCAGCGTTCCTGTGGGATTCGCTGTGAGGCGCGCTGTCCCTAGATGGCAGGCAACACGAGGTGAAAGACGCTGCCCTGGCCTTCGCCCGCGGACTCGGCCCAGAGGTCGCCGCCATGCGCCCAGGTCAGTTGCCGGCAGATGAAGAGTCCCAGCCCGGTGCCCTGGATGCCGCTGGTGTTGCCGGCTCGCGAGAACCGCTCGAAGAGTCGCTTCTGGGCCTCCGCCGGGATGCCGATGCCCTGATCGGCGATGGCGATATGGACTGCTGGGGCCGCGACCCGCCGTGGGCGGCCGGGAAGCCGCGTCCGCGGCGTGTACCCCTCCGGCATTGGCTCCACGCTGACCGCGATGAGGCCACCGCTCGGGCTATACTTCACGGCGTTGCTCAGCAGGTTCATCAGGATCTGCTCGACGCGGCGGGTATCCCAGCGCCCCGCGATCTCCGCGCACTGCTCCGGCGGGAAGGGGCTTAGTTGGAACTGGTGATCGAGCGTCGTGGCCCGCTGCTGGCTGAGCAGGCGCTCCACCATTGGCCAGAGCGCCGTGCGGCGCGGCTCCAGTTGCAGTTGTCCCGCCTGGATCCGCGACATATCGAGTAGGTCGGAGACGAGCAGATTCAGCCGCAACGCCTGCGCCTCGATGCCCTCCGCAAGCTGGCGCAGCGTGTCGCCGCCGTTCCAGGTCGTCATATCGGCGCCGGCAAGCTTGCGCAAGTAGCGTTTGAGCATCTGCGCCTGCCCGTTGATGACCGTCAGCGGCTGCTTCAACTCGTGACTGGCGACGGAAATGAACTCGTCCTTGAGCCGTTCCAATTCCTTGAACGCGGTGATGTCCTGAAACGCGACGACCGCGCTGGTGATATTGCCGCTCTCGTCGCGCAGGGGGGCGGCGTGCGCCAGCAGGGGTGTCTCGCCGCCGTTCTCGCGCCGTATGATGAGCTGACTGCCGGTGATGGGCGCGCCGGTGAGCATCGCGCGCCACGCGGGACGTTCGATCTCCGGCAGCGGTGTCTTATCCGGCAATGACAGGTCCCACTCCGGCTCGACACGCATGCCGCGTGAACGCGCGCGTTCGACGGCCTCGCGGTTGCTGGCGAAGGAGAGCGCCGCGCGGTTATACGCGAGGAGATGGCCGGCCTGATCTATGACCATCACCGCCTCGGTGATCTGCTCGATGACGGCTTCCAGCTTTTCAGCGTAGAGCTGCGCGGAGAAGGCCATCTGCTCCGCCCGGTGGCGCTCGCGATGCTCCTCGGTGCGGTCGTTCAGAACGAGCAACACCCGCGCGCAGGGTTCGCGCGGCTCCCCCAGCGGCACGAGGTCATAGCTCCAGTGTGTCGGGCCGTCGCTGCCGGGAATATCGTTCAGCTCGATGGGCAGGTCCAGCAGCGCCTCGCCGGTCCGCGCGACGATCAGCAGTTGGGCGAGGAGCCCGCGCTCCTCCAGCCAGGGCAGCGCCTGCTCCGGCGGCGGTCCCACGAGCAGCTCGCCGGCCTCCCCGGTGACGCGCGCGTACAATCGGCGCGCGGCGCGGTTGGCGACCAGGATTTCGCGTGATTCGGCGTCTATGGCGACCATACAGGCGGGCGCGTATTCGATCATCTGTCGCGCGAACGGGTAATCCGCCACCAGTCGCCGCGTGATGAAGCGCGAGGTCTCGTCGCTGGGCATGGATGTCGCCGGCTCCTCATGTCCGGGCGCGGGAAACGGAGAATACGAGACCGTCGCCATGAAAAGAACCTCCAGGAGCGTCCTGTCGTTCGTCGTCGTCGTATGGTTGTGTGTGGGCTGCGTCTCCATCTGCCGCCATGAGGCGGGGAGCCGGAGGCGCGCCGGCTGCGGTGATGTAGTGTGGCATGGCATCGCGCATGCCCGCGTGGCGACAAACGTCTTGTTCTCCGCCCGCAACGTGTGGTCGCGCCGGCGAAAGTGGGCGTGGCGCGTCCATAGGTTGGAGCGAACAGACCCGGCGCCGCGTCACTCACAGTCCTGTGGCCGCGCGGCGGTGATACAATTTCTCCGGCAATGAAGCGGCCTGACGGGCGTATTGCGAGCAAGCCGATAGTACTACAATGCGGATGATAAGCGTGGAGCGGAGCAACGTGAGCGATGTGAGCGACGAAACGCTGGACGCCGACGCCGAGGGCCGGCGCGCGCTCATCTGGGAGCGCCTGCTGGATTGGTACAGCCGCGAGGGTCGCGCCAGTCTGCCCTGGCGACATACCCGTGATCCGTACGCCGTGCTGGTCTCAGAGGTGATGCTCCAACAGACCCAGGTTGACCGCGTGCTGCCCAAGTATCGCGCGTTCCTCGCGCGCTTCCCGACGCTAGCGGCGCTGGCGGCGGCTCCGCGCGCGGAGGTGATTCAGGCGTGGGCCGGGCTAGGCTATAATTCACGCGCCGTACGTCTGCATGAGATCGCGCGGCAAGCCGTCGAGCGCTACGGCGGCGCGCTCCCCGATACGCTGGATGGCCTGATGGCCCTCAAGGGTATTGGACGCTACACGGCGGGCGCGGTGGCGTGCTTCGCGTTCGGGCTGCCGGTGGCGACGGTGGACACGAACATCCGGCGGACGCTCTGGCGGCTGTTTCGCGGCATCGAGCCGGTCACCTGGCCCGCCGACACACGCGCGGCGCGCGAGGCGTTGGCGCTCGCGGAATGGGCGCTGCCGCCAGCGCGGGCGTATGACTGGCAGCAGGCGCTGATGGATCTGGGCGCGACCATCTGCCTCGCCCGCCGGCCGCTCTGCGCGCGTTGCCCGGTGAGCGCCACATGCGCCGCGTATCAGGAGACGGCGCGGGTCACGCTGTTCCCCTCCGGCGAGGCGCTGGCGCGGCTGCGTGACGAACGAGACGGCGCCGGCGCGTTTGGGCGTGTCGCGGAGGAGCGCGCGGAGTATACGGCGGATGGGCGTCGGGGCCAGCGTCGCGCCGCGAAGAAGTCGGAGCCGCCTTTCACGCAGTCGTCGCGCTACTTCCGCGGCCGCGTGGTCGAGGCGCTGCGCGAGCTGCCGCCAGGCGATTCACTGACGCTAGGAGCCCTTGGCGCGCGTGTGCGTGAGGGCTATTCCGCGAGCGACCTTCCCTGGTTGGAGGGCCTCATCCAGGGGCTGGCGCGCGATGGCCTGGCGCGCTGGGTCACGCCGGAGGATGGCGGCGACCGGCGGGTGGCGCTGCCGGAGTGAGCGGCGGCCGGCGACATACCGCCTCGTGCTTTCGCGCTTGCCTGGCCCGTCTTGGTATGGGAGAATAGATATCTCTGCCGAGAGTACATCACGTTGGAGCGAGGCCATCTGTGCAGCTATCCCCGTCCGACGCGCAACCCCAGCCGGAGCGCCACGATCACCGCGACCACCACGAGCGGCAGCACAGCCCCGTGCGCCTGCAATACTTCGGCGTCAAGCGCCAGTATCCCGACGCGCTGCTCTTCTTCCGCATGGGCGACTTCTACGAGTTGTTCGATGAGGACGCCGAGGTGGCCGCGCGCGAGCTGGAGCTGACACTGACCCGGCGCGACTGGGGGCGCGGCGAGAAATCGCCGATGGCGGGAGTGCCGCACCACGCCGCCGACGGCTACATCGCCCGACTGATCGCCAAAGGCTACCGTGTCGCCGTCTGTGAGCAGACCAGCGATCCCGCCCTCTCGAAGGGACTCGTCGAGCGCGAGGTGCTGCGTGTCGTCACGCCTGGCACCGTCGTGGACCCGGCGATGCTCGCCGCCAAGCGCAATAATTACCTCGCCGCCGCCGTCCTGGGGCGCGACGCCGTCGGGATCGCCTACGCCGACATCACCACCGGCGAGTTCTGCTGCGCGCAGATGCCCGCCACCGATCCCGAGGCCGCGCTGGCCCAGGAGCTGGCGCGTGTGCAGCCGGCGGAGTTGCTGATCGAGGCCGCGTCCGCCGAGCGTGACTCGTTTGCGCCGTGGCGAGGGGAGGCCTCACCCCCTGACGATGAGGTGTCCTCATCCCCCCCGCCCCTTCCCCCCGCGAGGGGAAGGGGAGCTAGCGACGCGACCTTCGGGTCAGGTTCCCCCTCTCCTCGCAAGGAGAGGGGGGTAGGGGGTGAGGACAATTCTGGCTCCCCTCTCCCCATGGGAGAGGGGCTGGGGGTGAGGTCC
>DATEGV010000307.1:0-8566 GCA_035279925.1 Ktedonobacterales bacterium
TCAGTGGCTCCTCGCCTTCGTCCACGCGCCCGCTGGGAAGCTTCCAATTGTAGCGTTGAATCGTATAGCGAAACTCGCCGACGAGATAGAGATTCTCGTTATCATCAAGCGCGAGGATCGTCACGTTGTCGCCGGGGTCAACTACCCCGTAGACGCCGGTCGCGCCGTCCGGTCGGCGCACCGCGTACTCCGTCAGTCGCAGCCACTGGTTGCGATACACCTCACGCGCGCCCAAAGTGCGCCATGGACTCTCTGGCGGGTCCGCCTGGCCGCCGGGAGCCGCCACGCCGTTACTGCCCGCCTCGTTCTCGGACATATGCCCTCCATACACGCGCCGTGGATAGGCGCGACCCCCGTCAGATTCACCCAACCACTAGAGCGGCGAGCCGCATTCGGTGGCGTTGCGTGCTCTTCAGCCCGCTCACCCGTATGATACTCTAGACACATGTGCGCACCAGCGCATGGCGGGCCGCTCGCCTTCGCGGGTGGAGTGGAGAGAAGTGGAGCTGAACGTGTCGTGGCATCTTGCGCGTTGGAGCCGCCGGAACCGAATCTGGCGCTCCTACCGGGTCGCTCGCCTGCTCTTTCGCACTCTCTGGGTGATGTATTGGGAGCGTACCCGTGTCATGCGCGCGCGGGCGCATGGGGACTATGACGCTCGGCCCAATGTTGAGCTTCTCGTCAGGGTGCTGCGCGATTTTCGCACGACGGCCATCGCGCTGGGCGGGCTGCTGATAAAGCTTGGTCAGTTTCTCAGCGCGCGGGCGGATCTGCTGCCCCCGGAGGCGTTGGCCGAGCTTGTCCAGTTGCAGGACGAAGTGCCCCCCGAGCGATTTGGCGAGATTCGCCGCGCCATCGAACATGAACTCAAGGCGCCGTTGGAGACGCTCTTCGCGAGTGTGGATTCGACGCCGGCCGGCTCAGCCTCCCTTGGCCAGGTCCACCAGGCAACCCTCAAGGATGGGCGTGTCGTCGCCGTCAAGGTGCAGCGCCCAGGTATCCGCACGATTGTTCGCACCGACCTCTCCACACTGCGCTTTGTGCTGGGAGTCGTGCGCCGCATCGCGCCTGGCGCCTCGCAGACGCTCGACCTGCAAGGACTCTATCGCGAGTTTGCCCGGATGGTCTTCAATGAATTGGACTACATCCGAGAGGGGCATAACGCCGAGCGATTCGCGCGCTCATTTCTCGGCGATCCCACCGTCACCATGCCGGGCGTCATCTGGGAGCACACGACGCACCGGGTCTTGACGCTTGAATGGGTCAGCGGCATCAAAATTACGAACACTGAGGCGCTCGACGCCGCCGGTGTGGACCTAGCCGCCGTGGCGCGGCAGCTTGCCGAAACATACTTCAAGCAGGTGCTCGAGATGGGCGTGTTCCACGCCGATCCGCATCCCGGCAACATTTTCGTGCAGCAGACGCCGAGCGGTGTGCGATTGGCGTTTGTGGACTTTGGTATGATGGGCAGGATGACGCCGCGCATGCGCAGCCGACTGCGTGATTGTTTCATCGGCCTCGTACAGCAGGACGCGATGCTGCTTGTGCGGGCGCTGGATGGGCTCGGTTTCATCGGCGAGCGCGCCAATCACGAGGCGATTGAACAGGCGCTGGGACTGATGCTGGCCCAGTACGCTTCGATGTCTCTGGGGCAGTTGCGCGAGATTGATCCCGCGGAGATGCTCGACGATGTCGAAACGCTGCTCTACAACCAGCCATTCCGACTGCCATCGGAGTTCGCCTTTCTGGGACGCGCGACGGCGATGCTCGTTGGACTGGCGACTCAGCTCTCGCCCGAGTTCAACTTCATCGAGGTGGCGACGCCATTCGCGCGCAACTTTGCGTTTGGGTCAGGATTGAGCAGCGCGTTGCGTCTCGTCGGAGTGGACAGCGTCGGGCAACTCGGGCGTGAGATGCTGCGAGAAAGCGTCTCGATCGCCAAGAGTCTCAGCTCGCTCCCACACACATTGGAGCGCGTGCTGACGCATGCCGAGCGCGGCGACCTGCGTCTCATCATTGATAGCCCGGCGCTCGACCCACGTCTGCGCCGCCGGTCTCGATTTGGGGCAACCAGCATGCTCAGGAGACCCGTGCCGGCATGGATTCCGCTCGGCATCGCTGGGGCATATTTGTTCGGCGCGCTGTTGAGGAGGCGCGGGCCTAGTGAGTGACGATAAACAAACAAGCGTGCCCGTCGCCGATGACGCCGAGCTCGTCACGGGCAAGCGCGCGCCGCGTGAGTGGCCCACGGATGGTGGTGGTCATTCACCGCGCGCTCGTGTCACTGGGTCACCTACCGCCTCGCGCCGGCTCGCGGGCATGCGCATGAGCGCCCTCGACATGGCGGAGGGCGGTCTGCTCGCGGATGTCGGCATCGTGCTAGACCTGGCCTCGATCTACCTGCCGATCATCGGCGCGATCCTCACTCCCACCGTCCCGACGCCGTTCGCGATTCTCACACTGCGCAGGGGTCCGCGTGTCGCGTTCGTCGCCTCCGCCGTCGCGATGTTCCTCGTCACCGTTCTTGCCGGGCCACATTTCGGCTGGCGCATGGGGCTGGAGGCCGCGCTCGGCATCCTCATGGGCTGGGCGATGCGTAGGCGCTGGCGCTCGCTGACTATCGTAGTGGCCGGAACAGTCATCGTCGCCACCGCAACCTTTGTCGCGGCGCTCCTCGTGCTCGTCGCCACCGGTCTGCCGACACATGATGTGGTGCGCGAGCTTCGGAACGTCCTGCACGTGCTGGCGGGCCTGGCTGCGTTCGCCACGAGCGCGCTTGGGTTGCGCGGCCAGTGGCTGGCGGTGCGCCCGGGATTGGCCTCGTTCGGCAATGCCTTGCTCAACGTCTGGCCGCTGTTGCTCTACGCGTATGCCACGGCCTTCGCGCTCCCGGCGGTCATCGTGTACTACGCTATCGCGAACTCCGCGGCGCGAGTGCTTGGCGCCGACGCGCGTCCATTCCCGCCCCGCTGGATCACGCGCCTGATACTTTGGGGTCTGCGGACCGCCTTGTGGTCGCTCAGCGGCGTTGCGGCGGTGGTGCGCGCGCCGTTCCGAGTGGTGGGGTGGCTCGTGTCGCGTGCGTTCCGTCGGCGCTCAGGACAGCCAGCCCAATAGCCGCGAAAGGATGGCGACACCATGCAATCGGAAACAGCCGCGCCACTGTCCCGCGCGCCGGAGCCGTGTCCCGCGTTGCGCCTGCGCGACGTCTCCTTCGCCTATCCACAGGGAAGCGCTGAGACCGACGAACCGGACGTCGCGCTGGAACACATCTCCCTGGATATCTGGCCCGGCGAGTATGTGGCGCTGCTCGGCCACAACGGCAGTGGCAAGTCTACGCTCTCGCGACTCTTCAATGGGCTGTTGCTGCCAACACAAGGACAGGTGCTCGTCAACGGACTGGACACCGCCGACGCGCGCCACCGCGCCCGGATCCGCGAGCTTGTCGGGATGATCTTCTCCGACCCCGATAACCAAATCATCGCCACGGTAGTCGAGGACGATGTCGCCTGGGGACTCGCCGCGCGGGGTTGGCCGGCGCGAGAGATCGCGGCGCGTGTGGAACAGGCGCTCGACGCCGTTGGACTACGAGACGCGCGAGGTCGCCCGCCACATGAGCTCTCCGGCGGGCAGCGACAGCGGCTGGCGATTGCTGGTGTGCTCGCGCTGGCGCCCATGTGCGTCGTCGCGGATGAGCCGACCGCCCTGCTCGATCCCCTTGCCCGCCGCGAGATGACGAGCCTGCTGCGCCAGTTGAACCATGACCGCGGTCTCACCATCGTGCATGTCACCCACCTTCTGGAAGAAGCAGCCGCCGCCGACCGCATCGTGATCCTCGAAGGTGGGCGGATCGCGCTTGAGGGTATACCCAGCGTCGTGTTCGCGCGATTGGATTCTCTCCGTGATCTGCGCCTTGTGATCCCGGAGATGGCTGCGCTGACCGAGTGTCTACGCCTCAACGGAGTCCAAATACCCCTCGCCGCGCTTGGCCCCGTCGCGGTTCTCCGCGCGTTGGAGGCCGGCGCATGACCATCCTTGTCGAGAATCTGACTCACATCTATAACAAGGGGGCGCCAGGAGAGCGGGCGGCGCTGCGTGACATCTCGTTGCGCATCGAAGACGGCGCGTTCGCGGCCATCGTCGGCGTCACCGGCTCCGGCAAGTCCACCCTGGTGCAGCATTTCAATGGCCTACTACGGCCAACAACTGGGCGCGTCCTCATGGATGATCTGGAGGTCGGCTCGCGTGAGGCGCGCGGACCCGCCCTGCGGGCGCTACGTCAGCGGGTCGCGCTGCTCTTCCAATTCCCCGAGGCCCAACTGTTCGCGCGCACCATCTTCGATGACGTGGCGTTTGGCCCACGCCAGCTTGGCCTCACCGAGACTGAGGTGCGCGAGCGCGTGGTTGGCGCGATTGAAGCCGTGGCGCTGACACCCGACGACGCCTGGCTGCGCCGTTCGCCGTTTGCCTTGAGCGGCGGGCAGCGGCGCAGGGTCGCGCTCGCTGGCGTGTTAGCCATGCGCCCTCGGGTGCTGGTGCTCGATGAACCCAGCGCGGGCCTGGACGCCGAGGCGCGCGACGAGATCTACGCCCGCCTGAGGGCGCTGCGTGAGCGCGATGGGCTCACCATCGTGATCGTGTCGCATGACATGGGCGAGGTGGCGCGGATGGCGGACAGCATGTATGTGCTGGCGAGCGGGCAATTGCGACTCGCGGGGACGCCGCAAGAACTCTTCCGTCAAACCGATCTGATTGCTGAGTGCGGGCTGCTGCCGCCGCCACTCGCAGAATTCGTCGCGCTGGCGAACGCGCATGGCTTCGATCTGCATCCCGAATCCTTTGGGCCGGCCGAGGTCGCAGCGTCCGTGCTCGCGAGTCCCGCGACGCGGCGCGCGCCGCTACTCAACGGCAACGGGACGACAGGGGGAGCGGGCAATGCTGAATAACCTCCCTATCGGCGTCTACGTCGCCGGGAAGTCGCCTGTCCACCGACTGCGCGCCCGCACCAAGCTCATTACTCTGACCTGGCTGGCGGCGGTTTTCTTTGCGGCCAACCACAAGCAGTTTCACTACGGTGTCTATGTCGTCTCCTTTGCGGTGCTCGCCCTGGCGCTGGCGATTGCGCGGGTGGACATCCGCTTCATATGGCGCCGCATGCGCTGGCTGATCTTCCTGCTCGCCATCGGCATCCCATTCTCCCTGATGTTCACCCCTGGCGTCACCTGGAAGTCCATTGGACCGCTGATTCTCACCTTTCATCACGTCCATATCGCGCTGGGGCCTTTGCGTGTGGCGCGTGAGCTCCTGCGCGTCACAGTTGGGCCGGTCGTCGTCACCTATGACGGCATCTGGTTTGTGATCTCATTCAGCGCCATTTTTCTGCTGCTCTATCTTGGTTCCATGACGCTGACGATGACGACAACCCCGGTGGCCCTGGCTGAGGGGATGGTGCAACTGTTGCGCCCACTGCGCCGGCTACGGCTGCCAGTGGATGAGTTCGGTCTGATGGTACTGGTCGCGCTGCGGTTCATCCCTGTGCTGATTCAGGAGACCGAACAGATGGTGAAGGCGCAGGCGTCGCGTGGGGCGGACCTGACGACCGGCTCGCCGGTGGCGCGCATCCGTGGTGTGACGCTGCTGCTGGTGCCGCTCGTCCAGGGTGCGCTACGCCGGGCGCAATCGCTCGCCGCCGCTCTGGAGAGTCGTGGCTACGGCGTAACCGGCGAGGCGACCCTCCTGCATGAAGGTCCAATGCGCCTGGCGGATTGGTCGGTGCTTGCGGGCGTCGTCGCGCTTACAACGCTCGCCTATTTCTTCGCGTGAATGTCTCGCGCGGTGTACTGTATGGGCGCTGTCGAGGCAAGGACGCTATACGGGCGTCGGCGTCTGTGGCGCCTTGACGTAGAGCATGTGGCCGTCACCGACCTGTGGCACAGCGGTGAAGTGCGCCTCTACCCAGGCGCGAAACCCCGTTATCTGATCGAAGCGACCGCTGGCAAAGAGTATTGTGCGGGAGTCAGTGGCAGTGACGATACGCTCAAGTTGAGCCGCGGTGAGATAGCCGGCTTGAATCCGCACCAGCGAGGTGTCCACGAGCTGTGGCGGGACGTTGCGGTCGGCAAGTCCGGCGATGTACTGGTCATCCGTCACCACATAGTCCGTCGGTATCGTGATGGCCGCCACCATCGAGGCGATTCGTAGCGTGTTGAATGGAACCGCTTGCGCGGCGCGTGAGTCGTTCTTGACGCTGATGAAGACGCCAGCCACACTCGCGAACAACGCCAGCGCAAGCGCCAGCCTGCTCGCCCACTGAAACAGCGCGTTCGCTTCATGTGCGCGCGCACCGACGCGAGCGCCGACAAACGCGGTCGGAGTCAGACCGGCGAGCAGTACCAGCGGCGGGACCAACAGGGCGATGTGATGCTGGAAGAGCGGTTGCTGTTGCGCCAGCAGCGCAAACGACGCGAGCAGCCAGAGCAGAATCGGCGCGCAGATCCACCTGCGGGTGAGCATAGCTAGAAACACACCACCCGCCGCCGCAAGCCAGAGGGGGTACTCGCCGCGCACATGCAAGATCGCGGAGACGTTGCCGCGCAGGCTGCCAGTGGCGGTCCGGCCCGCCACGAGGTGGAACCGGACCACCTGATCGTACGCCGCGCCCCAATTGCCCACGAACGGCAGCGCGACAACCAGGATAGCGGCGAGCATTCCCGCCACACAGACAGCGCATGCGGGCGCGGATCGGCGCAGGCCGACAATAAGCTCGGCCCTGCTGGGCCGGCGCGGGCCGCCACGACCGTTGCGCGCTGTCGCGAAAATTGGTTGCGCGAGGTAGGCCAGGACCGGAATCAGCGCGACGATATCGAAGAGCTTGACCATGACACCCAGGCCGAGCGCGATCCCAGCGCACGCCGCGAGCCACAGTCGCCGCCGTCCGAGCGCGCCCAGCGCGGAGAGCGCGAACGCCACCGCGACCACCTCGAACGCGATTGCTGGAGCCTCTGCCTGAAGTGTATGCGACTCGGTTACGTAGAGCGGATCTACGGCCAGCAGCAGCGCCGCGATCAAGCCGACCCAGTTCCCTGCCAGTCGCCGGCCGGCGAAGTACATCGCCACAATGCCCGCCAGTGAGTAGAGCGCGACGGCGAGCCGGGCCGCTATGAGCGACTGGCCAAACAACAGATAGAGCGGGTAGAGGCCCAGCAGGAAGAGTGGAGGCTGCGAGCTGAAGACGCCGGTGAAGAGTGGTTGGCCGTTCGCCATCGCCCGCAGGGACTGCCAATACACGCCTTCGTCATACTCCGTGGATAGTCCATGGAGAGGGAGCGCGCGCATGGCCAACGCGACCACGCAGATAATGAACAGCCATCGAATCTCCCAGGGCGTCCGGCGGAGCCACAGCACCGGTTGTGAGAGCATTGTCATGCGGCGAGGCGCGCTGGTCGTCTGAGCCACTACGCGCTGTTCCTTTCCTTTGGGACCGGCGTGGCCCATCGCCTGGGCATACATCCCGTACCTCGGCGCCTATCAACGAGCGCGTTCGGCGCCGAACTCCACCGCAAGCAGATCGAGCGCCATCTCAGGTGTCGTCTTGCTGAGTTTGAGCGCCTTGTCTATGTCGAGCAGTGTCCGGTGCGCGGCTTCCAACTGCGCGAACGAGAACTGACGCGCCAACGGCAAGGATTTGTCTACGACGAACGGCGCGAGTCCCGCCGCCTGCGCGATCTGCGGGCCGCGCATCCCACGCTCGGCCAGCGCCTTTACCTGTAGGAGCGCCCGCGTCTGGTAGGCGGTCATGGCGACGATGCCGAGCGGCGACTCACCCGCCGCCAGGAGTTCATGCAGGAGCGCCAGCGCGCGTTTGCGGTCGCGGCGACTCAGCGCGTCTGTCAGGTCAAAGACACGCGACACATGGGCCGATGGGGTGAGCATGCGAATCTCCGCCTCCCCAATCACCCCGTCACGCCCAACGTAGGTCGCCAGCTTGTCAACTTCATGGGCGAGCAGCCGCAGATTGTCGCCGATTTCGCCTACGAGCAGTTTGGCCGCTTCACGTTTGAGCTGGACGCCCTGGACACGCGCGCGATTCTCGGCCCATTGCTCCAGGCCCGCTCCTTGCGGCGGCGCGAAAACACGCTCCTTGCCATGACGCTTGGCCGCCAGCGCGAGCGGCGAGTCGCTCTCAAGCTTCTCATCAGAGAGCACAACCAAGACGGTTGTTGGCGGCATCTCCGCGACATAGTCGGCCAGCCCTTGCGCGAATGCGCGCGGATCGGTCCCGCCGGCCTTTGCCTTCTTGCCGCGCGCCGGTTGGGCGGGCGCCACATCTGACTGTACCTCGGCTGGCGCCCCATCAGACGACGCGGCGACGTCCTGATCCGATTTGCGTCTACGCTTCGGCAGCCCGTCAAGCACCACCAGCCGGTACTCGCTCAAAAATGGCATGGTGTCCGCGATGGAGCGCAGCGCGGCCAGCGAGACGTCGGCGCCGGAGAACGTGTCCTGATTGGCGCCGAAATCGTGCCGCTTCCGCACGCTGGCAAGTTCTTCGCGGGCGGAAAAGTCG
>DATEGV010000308.1:0-2151 GCA_035279925.1 Ktedonobacterales bacterium
CAGGGGTGAGGCGGCCAACGAACCGATCGCGCTGTGGTCCCGGTTGTGCGCGTATGACAAGGAAAGAGTCATCGAGCGCGCAAGGAGGAAAGCGTTGGCGCAGCGATATCCTGGCATCCCCTATCCTTCCATCAACCAACATGGTGTAATCGGCGACCGGCGCACCGCCGCGCTGGTAGCGGCGGACGGCACGATAGATTGGTTCTGCCTGCCTAATTATGACGGGCAGAGTATCTTCGCCGCGCTGCTGGATGTGGATCGCGGCGGCTACTGGCGTGTCGGGCCGACGATCCCGACGACGGGCGCGCAGCGCTACCTCGAAAATACACCGGCGTTGACCACCACGTGGCAGTCGCACGAGGGCGAGCTCGAGATCACCGACCTGATGGCCTGGCCGGAGAACGAGCGCATCGCGCGCAACCGCGACCGGCGCGTCATCGTGCGACGTCTGCGCTGCATTCGCGGCAAGATGTCCTTTGCGATGCGACTGGAGCCGCGCCTGGACTTCGGCGACGCGCCGGGGGTCAAAGCGGTGGAGGGTGGCGCAACCCTGAACGTCGGCGGGCAGCCGATGGGGCTGTGGGCGTCGTTCCCCGTGACAGTCACGGAGCAGGGCGTGCAGGCGGAGGGCGGGTTGTACACAGGCGAGGAACACTGGATGGCATTGAGCTTGAACGAGACGCCGCCGGAGTGGCGGATCGAGGACGCCTACCAGATCTTCGACGATGTGGTGGCCTACTGGCGTGGCTGGCTGGGGCGACTGGACTACATGGGCAGCCGCAACGAGCGCATTCGCCGGCCGGCGCTGATGCTGCATCTGCTCGGCTTCGCGCCGGAAGGCTCGATTGTGGCCGCGCCCACGACATCGCTGCCCGAACGCATCGGCGGCGCGCGCAACTACGACTATCGCTACGCCTGGGTACGCGACGCCTCGCTCTCCGTCGCCGGGCTCGCGCTGCTGGGCGACCACGAGACGGCGACCCGCTACATGGATTGGCTGGCGCAGCTCAAAACGTCCACGGAATCACCGCTCCAGGTCGCCTATCGCATCAATGGGAAGACCGATCTGAAGGAGCGGCATCGCACCGACCTGCACGGTTTTCGCGGGTCATCGCCGGTGCGGCTGGGCAACCGCGCCTCCGGCCAGTTGCAGCTCGGCTCGCTCGGCTATCTCGCGGATTGCGCGTTGATTCTGCTGCTGCGCGCGGACATCTGGAAACACGAATACTGGGGGCTGATCGAACACGTCGCGCAGTTCGTCGCGAGCCATTGGCGCGAACCGGACAACGGCATCTGGGAGTTGCCCACGCGGGAGCACTATACAAGCAGCAAGGTGATGAGCTGGGTGGTGCTGGACCGCGCGGCGGAGATTGCCGAACGTACCGGGCACGCGGAGGCGGCGCCGGCCTGGCGCAAGGCGTGCGATGAAGCGCGCGATGATGTGATGCGTCACGGCTGGAGCGAACGCAAGCAGGCGTTCGTTCAACGCTACGGCTCCGACGCGCTGGACGCCTCTGTGCTGCTCATTCCCGTGATGGGATTTCTGCCGGCGGATCACCCGCGCGTGCATAACACGGTGGATCGCGTGGTGGAGGAACTGAGTATCAACGGCTTGATCTATCGCTTCGATCCGATGACCGCTCCGGTCGAGAAGCCGGCGGCGATGGGCGAGTTCGAGGGCGCGTTCCTGCCGTGCGGCTTCTGGCTCGCGACGACGTACGCGCTTCAAGGGCGGCTGAGCGAGGCGGACGAGCTACTGCGCCGAGTGGAGGCGCTCTCCGGCGACCTCGAACTATTCGCGGAGGAGGCAGACCCCCGCGACAATGAGATGCTGGGCAACTATCCCCTGCTCTTCAGCCAGGTCGAATACATCCGCGCAGTGCTGTCGCTCTCCAAGGCGAAGGCGGGACCAACGAGCGTACACATCCAGGCGGGGATGGACGGGCATCAGTCGGCGCCGGATTAGGAGCTCTCAGAACCTCACCCCCCGGCCCCTTTCCCACCAGCGGGAAGGGGGAGCCAAAAGCGAACGCCGTCGTGCCCACGGGGGAAGGGGGAGCCAGAACGTGCGGCATATGTTGTGCGACTCTCCACTATGGACGGGGCGTGGAGGCCCTCAATCCAGCAAACACTACATGTGAGGAGAATACA
>DATEGV010000309.1:0-3949 GCA_035279925.1 Ktedonobacterales bacterium
CAGGGACTGGCCGCGCTCTTGGCGCTCAACATCCTCGAAGGCTATGAGCTGAGCCGGTTTCCACGCGACTCCGTCGAGAGCTTTCACGTGCAACTTGAGGCGATGAAACTGGCCTTCGCCGACGTACATCACTATGTCGCCGACCCGCAACACGAGCATGTTCCCGTCGAGGAGCTGCTCTCCAAGGCGTACGCCGCGAAACGGCGCGCGCTGATCGGCGAGCAGGCGCTGCTGGCCGAGGTGGGTGACCCGCTGGGCAACGATACGACCTATCTCTGCGCTGCGGATGCTGATGGGATGATGGTGAGCTACATCCAGTCCACCTTCCACTCGTTCGGCGCGCATATCGTCGTGCCGGGGACGGGCTTTCCGCTTCAGAATCGCGGCCACGGCTTCTCGCTCGCAGACGGCCACGCCAACCGCCTCGCGCCGGGCAAGCGCCCGTTCCATACCCTCATCCCTGGCTTCCTGACACATCAGGGCCAGGCGATTGGGCCGTTCGGCGTGATGGGCGGGCATATGCAGCCGCAGGGCCATGTGCAGATGATGGTCAATACGCTTGACTACGCGATGGACCCCCAGAGCAGCCTTGGCGCGCCGCGCTGGTGGTGGGGGCAAGAGCGCTCCATCAAGCTGGAGCCGGGCGCGGCGTCACTCGCGGATGCGCTGGCGGCGCGCGGCCATGCGGTCGAGGTGGACGCCGAGGTAGACTGGGCCGGACGCGGCCAGATCATCTGGCGCCTCTCCGACGAGACCGGCGGCTATGCTGCGGGCAGCGAGCCGCGCGCCGATGGGCAGGCTGCAGGCTACTAGTCGCGCTACCTCATCCCTTGCGTGCAGAATTCATGCCAGCGGGCAGGCGCCGCGGCGGATGGTATCATGTGGCATGTCATAGTACGCATGACTCACGTGACCCAAGCGCTGGAGTAGATTGTCGCCATGACCAATGAGACGCCGCCCGAAGGTGAGAAGACTGCCGATATTGCGCGACACACGACAAGTGATGAAGAGCGCTTTCTTCTCGCCGTCCGTGGCGCGAACGATGGCCTGTGGGATTGGGACCTCGCCACCGACACGGTCTACTACTCGCCGCGCTGGTACGAGATGCTCGGGATCGCCACGGATGAGCGGGATAATACGCCCGCGACGTTGCAGACGTGGATCGCGCGGGTGCATCCCGCCGACCGCGAGCGCGTGCTGGCGGAGCTAGAGGCGTTTGTCGAGACTCCCCAGGTTCCTCAGACCATTCAGCAACGGCTGGTCGTGGAGCATCGCCTGCGCCACCGCAATGGCCGCTACCGCTGGATGCTGGCGCGCGCCGCTGCTCGCCGCGACGCCAACGGACGGGCGCTCCGCATCGCTGGCTGGCACACCGACGTAACCGACGACAAACATGCCGAGCAACGCCTCTATGAGATGGAAGCGCGCTATCGTGGCATCTTCGAGTCTACCGGCGACGCGGTTCTCATCACCGACCTGGACGGTATCGTCGTCGCGGCGAATCCCGCCGCCTGGCGCATGCACGGCTACAGCGCCGACGACTTTGTAGGCAGGCACTGCTCCGAGTTCATCCATCCCGCGTCCTATCAGCATTTCGCCGAATTCCTGGACAAGTGCCGCACTGGAGGGTCGTATCGCTACACGGCGCTGCATGTCCGCCACGATGGGACGCCATTCCCAGTCGAGACGCATGGCAGCGCGTTCACCTATCTGGGCGAGCCGCATGCGCTGGCGGTTATCCGCGATATCAGCGAGCGCGAGCACAACGTCGCCGAGATGGAGCAGCAGATCGAGAGCCGCACCCAGACGCTGACGGCGCTGCTGGATGTCTCGCGCAGTGTCGCCTCGACGCTGGAACTGGCGCCGGTGCTGCGGCTGATTCTCGACCATCTGGAGTCACTGGTGGGCTATACCGGGGCGTCGATCCTCTCGCTGGATAAGGGACAGGTCACCGTGCTGGACTATCGCGGACCAACGCCGCGCAGGCAGGTTGTGCGCGAGGCCTATGAGCCGGAGCAGCGCGCTATTTTTGCGCAGATCGCCGAGATGCGCGTCGCGGTGATCCTCGACGACGTACACGGCGATTCGGCGCTGGCGGGGACGATTCGCGAGCGCTTCGGCCAGCGTATCCGCGCGGTCTATCCGTATCTGCGCTCGTGGATGTCGATTCCGCTGGTCGTGAAGGACACTGTGATTGGCCTGATCTCGCTGCAATCCAGCCAGCCCGGCTTCTACACGGAGCGCTCGGCGCAGATTGCCTCCGCGATTGCCGCGCTGGCCGCCATCGCGCTGGAGAACGCGCGCCTCTACGAGCAGGCGCAGGACCGGGCGGCGCTCGACGAACGCCAGCGACTCGCCCGCGAGTTACACGACTCCGTCTCGCAGGCGCTCTACGGCATCGCGCTGGGCGCTCGCACCGCGCGCGCGCTGCTGGACCGCGACCCCACGCAGGCGAGTGAGCCGCTCGACTACATGCTCTCGCTCACCGATACCGCGATGGAGGAGATGCGCGCGCTGATTTTGGAGCTGCGGCCCGAATCGCTGGAGCGCGATGGGCTTACGTCTGCATTGCGCAAGCTGGCGGAGGCGACGCAGCACCGCGATCGCCTGATCGTCCAGGCGCATGTGTGCAGCGAGCCAGCGATCTCGCTGGAGGCGAAGCAGGCGTTCTATCGTATCGCGCAGGAGGCGCTGCACAACGCCGTCAAGCATGCCAGCGCCACCTTGCTCGACCTGACGCTGGAGACGACCGACGAGGCCGTCATCCTGACTGTGGGCGACGATGGCGTGGGGTTCGATCCAGAGGGCAGCTTTCCCGGCCATCTGGGCCTGCGCTCGATGCGCGAGCGGATTGCGCGGCTGGGCGGCGACCTCAGCATCACCAGCGCGCCGGGCCAGGGCGCCACAGTCCGCGCCACGCTGCCCATCCATGGGTGATAGCGACGCCGTGTTAGGATGATGTAGACATGATATCGGCCTTGAAAGGGAGTAACAGGTTGAGCAGCACGAACAACGAGAGCATCCAGCTTGCGCGCACGGCGCAGGTACACATCCTGACCGCTGGCTACGTCCGCCGGGGTGGCGATGGCACGCGCGTCGCCTCGACCGTCGCCTATGTGCGCGACGGCGCGATTCGCCTGATCGTCGATCCCGGCATGGTCGCCCACCGCGACAACATCCTTGGCCCGCTTGCCGGCCTGGGCGAGTCGCAAGGCTCGATCACCGATGTCGTCATCTCCCATCACCACCCCGACCACACGCTGCACACCGCGCTCTTCCCCAACGCGCGCGTCCATGACTTCCAGGCCATCTACAAAGATGACTCATGGATCGACCAGGCCGCCGAAGGCTACCACCTCTCGCCCGCGATCCAGTTAATCGCGACGCCGGGCCACACACCGCAGGACATCACGACGCTGGCGGGTACGCCCGACGATATCGTCGCCTTCACGCACCTCTGGTGGATGGCGAGCGGCCCAGCCGACGACCCATATTCCCACGACCCGGCGGAGCTGCATGCGAACCGGGAGCGCGTCTTGCGGCTGGCGACGTTGATCGTGCCGGGGCATGGCGAGCCGTTCCGTCCCGGGCCAGAGACGCCCCGTTAGCGCGATGTGCCAGGGAGATGCGTGTGACGCCAGCAACACCTGAAGAGATGGCGGCCAGAGCCGACCGTCGCGACGAACGCGGCCCCTTCGATATCGTTGGCGACGTGCATGGCTGCTACGATGAGTTACTTGAACTGCTGGGCCTGATGGGCTACCAGTCCGACGAAATGTCCGCGATGCGCCACCCGCACGGCAGGCGTCTCGTCTTTGTCGGCGATCTCGTGGATCGCGGGCCGAATGTCATCGCGTCGGTGACGCTGGCGCGGCAGATGGTCGAGGCGAGGCAGGCGTTCTGCGTGCCGGGCAACCACGATAACAAGCTGCTGCGCTACCTACTTGGC
>DATEGV010000310.1:0-14056 GCA_035279925.1 Ktedonobacterales bacterium
CTTCCGGATCGATGGTTTCGACAAGAATGGTTTCAATCTCCGGCGTCTCCAACGTCGTCGGGCTCTTATACTTGCGAGCAAAGTGGACAGCGAGTCACGCAGAGTCACGCAGACTTGCGCGGAGGACACGCGGAGCCGCGCAGAGTCACGCAGAGTCACGCAGAGTCACGCAGAGTCACGCAGAGTCACGCAGAGTCACGCAGACTTGCGCGGAGGACACGCGGAGCCGCGCAGAGAATGTACCGGCGTGGGGGCAGCCGGCGACTAAAGTCGCGCCTGGAGGGCCTGCGGCCGCGAAGTCCGCCTGCGCGGACTCGAATCCGCTGTGATGGGAGGTGTCGTCAATGCGGGAGACGCGGGTCGCCTTATTTGTACATGTGGTGTGGGGGACGTGGGATCGGCTGCCGTTGTTGGTCGGTGAACGAGAGCGGCGCGTTTATCGGTGCATCGAGGACACCTGCCGGGAGATGGGAGTAGAGGTGTTGGCATTAGGCGGTGTTGAAGATCATGTGCATCTCGCGGTTCGGTTGCCCGCGACGCTAGCCGTGGCCGATCTCGTCAAACGCCTCAAAGGCGCGTCTTCACATCTGGCGACACATGAAATCGCATCGGAAGATTTTTTCAAATGGCAGGGCGGGTACGGCGCCTTCTCGGCAAGCGCCAGCGGTCTGGCCGCACTGTGCGCCTACGTGCGCGGCCAAAAGGAGCACCATCGGCTCGGCACACTCGTCACGGCCTACGAACCCGACCTTACCTGATGAGTCGGCTCCCGCTCTGCTTCGAGTCCGCACAGGCGGACTTCGCGGCCGCAGGCCCTCCAGGCGCGACATTAGTCGCCGGCTGCCCCCCACCCTGCGCTGACGCCGCGTTCCTCCACGCCGACCACTCCCTCCGTTTCCCCATCGCTGAACTCTGTGTGACTCTGTGTGACTCTGTGTCCCTCTGTGTGACTCTGTGTAACTCCGTCTCAACTCCCTCTCACTCCGTGTGAACCGTACCTAGCTCCCCTGCTTGCGCTGGCGCTCGCGTTCACGCAGCTCGACGCGGCGAATCTTCCCGCTGATCGTCTTGGGCAGCTCCGTCACGAACTCAATCTCGCGCGGATATTTGTAGGGGGCGGTCGTCGTCTTCACGTGCTCCTGGATCTGCTCCGCCAGCGTATCGCTCGCCGTGTGGCCCGGCGCCAGAATCACGAACGCCTTCACGATCTCGCCGCGCACCGCGTCCGGGCTGGCCACCACCGCCGCCTCCACCACGGCCGGATGCTCCACCAGCGCGCTCTCCACCTCGAACGGACCGATGCGGTATCCTGCCGAGATGATCACGTCGTCCGCGCGACCCACGAACCAAAAGTAGCCGTCCTCGTCGCGGGTAGCGCGGTCACCGGTGCGGTACCAGTCGCCGACGAACGCCGTAGCCATCGCCTCCGGATTGCGCCAGTACTCCTGGAACAGGCCCAGTGGGCGAACAGGCTTGACACGCAGCGCGATGTCGCCCTCCTGGTTGGGCGGCAGCTCGTTGCCCTCGTGGTCAATGATCGCCAGATCGAAGCCCGGCGACGGCTTCCCCATCGAGCCGGGGCGCACCTCTTCGCCAGGGAAGTTGCCGCAGATCAGCACCGTCTCCGTCTGGCCGTAGCCGTCGCGGATGGTGAGACCCGTCGCCGCGCGCCACGCCTCGATCACCTCCGGATTCAGCGGCTCGCCCGCCCCGACGCAGTGACGCAGCGCCGCGAAGGTGTACGCCGTCAGATCCTCCTGCACCAGCAAGCGATACGCCGTCGGCGGCGCGCAGAACGTCGTGATGGGATAGCGCGCCAGTAGCTCCAGCGTCTCCTTCGCGTTGAACTTGCCCCGCGCGTCCTGGATGAAGAGCGCCGCGCCGTTGCCCCACGGCCCGAAGAAGTTGCTCCACGCCGCCTTTGCCCACCCCATCTCGGAGAGGTTCCAGTGCAGATCGTCGGATGTCAGGTCCAGCCAGTAGCGGCCCGTCACCGCCGTGTGGCCGTAGGGATAACTGGCGTGGGTGTGTAGCGCCATCTTCGGGTAGCCGACCGTCCCGCTGGTGAAATAGATCAGGCAGGGATCGCTGGCCCGCGTGCGCCGCTCGTACCACGTCGGCGCGGCCACATCCACCGCTGGATGGTAGCCCTTGCAGCCGTCGGGACACTCCGCGCCCGGCTCGTCCACCACCACCGCCACGCGAATCGTCGGACACTGCGCGCGCACCTGAGCCAGCTTCTCCGCGCCCGCCTTATCCGTGACAATGGCGACGGCCTCCGCGAGGTCCGCGCGGTACTGGATGTCCTTTGGCGTCAGCAGCGTCGTGCAGGGGATACCCACCGCGCCCAGCTTCATCAGGCCGAGCATCGTCTCCCACCACTCCGGGATGCGCGGCAACATCACCAGCACGCGCTCGCCTTTGCCGACGCCGAACCGCGCGAAGGCGTTGGCGGCGCGGCTGCTCTGCTCGTCGAAATGAACGAAGGTGTAGCGTTCCTCCCGCCCGTCCTGGCCGATCCAGAGCATCGCCAGCTTGTCCGATTCCTCGGCCCAGCGTCCGATCGCATCTATGGCGAAGTTGTAGTCATCCGCCACCGACCAGGTGAACTCGCGGCGCGCCCGCTCGTAGTCCGTTCTGTCGCTCTGGTTCTCTGTCGCCATGTGACGCCTCCCACAACGCTGTGCGAACATCGTCCTTCAACGCGCCCTCCATGCCGCGTCGCCGCGAAGTATACGATGCGACAAATCAATGCCGCCAACCGCGTCGCCGTGTTCGACAGCGGGTGATACACTGAACCCAGGAACGGGATGTTCCGACGGACGTCGGCCCTTGTCGTGCATGGCAGGACCCGCACAGATACCGACCGGTACTTCATGGTAACACAGGCGACAGCGGACGCCGCTTATGGTAAAACAAGGCCACTTCGGCCTTGCGACAGTATTCAGTGGGTGCTATACTGCGCGCGCGGTAGTCCGGGAGGAAACGAGCACACTCATGAGTATGGAAGACCACGCGGCTGGCTACGAGGCGGAGCGAGCGGCATTTACTGAGCGCGACCGTGACGTGGCGTCGGACGGTGACACCGCCGATCTCGGCGGCATCGCGCAGAGCGACAGTCTGCGCCTCTACCTCCGTGAGATTTCCCGGATCTCCCTCCTCTCGGCGCAGAACGAACTGGTGATCGCGCGGCGTGTGGAGCGCGGCGACCGCGAAGCCCGCAACCAGTTGATCGAAGCCAACCTCCGTCTCGTCGTCAGCATCGCCAAGAAATACGTCGGGCAAGGACTCCCGCTGGAAGATCTCATCGGCGAAGGCAACATCGGCCTGATCCGCGCCGTCACCAAGTTCGACCCCAGCAAAGGCTTCCGCTTCTCCACCTACGCGACCTGGTGGATCAAGCAGGCGATCACCCGCGCCATCCTCGAAGGCACCCGCGCCGTGCGCCTGCCCGTCTACATCATGGAGGAGGTCATGCGCGTCAAGCGGATGACCCGCCAGCTCTATCAGGAGCTTGGCCGCGAGCCGACGACGGCGCAGATCGGCGAGGGCCTGGGCATCACCGCTGACCGCGTCAGCGAGCTGTTGGTCTGGGCCGAGAAGGTCTTCTCGCTGGACGCGCCGCTCTCCGAAGAGGAGGAGAACTCGCTCGCCGACATCATCGAGGACCCGCAGGCGCAGGGGCCGCAGGATAGCACCGACCGCGCGCTGCTGCGTGAAGAGGTCCGCAAGGTGCTCAACAACCTGACCCTGCGCGAGCGGCAAGTCATCGAGCTGCGGTTCGGCCTCGCCGATGACCACGACCACACCCTCGAAGAGGTCGGCAAGAAGCTGAAGGTCACGCGCGAGCGCGTCCGCCAGATCGAGGAGCGCGCCATCCGCAAGCTCCGCCACCCGCAGTCGAGCCGTATCCTCAAGGACTATCTGGACTAAGCCGTGACCGAGGCGACCGGCCCGCTCGCCGCACTCGGGCGGATCAGCCTGATCGGGGTCGGCGCGGTTGGCTCGGCCCTGGCCGTCGCCCTCGACGCGCGTGGCGCTCAGATCGCCGCGCTCTCCACACGCCATCCCGACCGCGCGCGGCTCGTCGCGGACACCCTCACCAGCCGCCCGCCGATCACCTCGCCGGAGCGGGCGCTGGCGGACGCCGACCTCGTCATCCTCGCCGTTCCCGACGACTCGATCGCGGAATTGGCGGCGTCGCTGCCGTGGCGCGCGGGACAGGCGGCCATCCATCTCAGCGGCGCGCACGGCCTGGAGATTCTGGCGCCCGTGACGGCGCGTGGGGCGTTCGCCGCGGCCATCCACCCCCTGATGACGTTCCCCGCGACCGGCGCCATCCCCACCGGAGCCGAGCAGTTGGCGCGCCTGGCCGGCTGTGTCTGGGCGCTGGAGGCCTCCACTCCCGCGCTGGCCGCGAAGTTAGAGACGCTGATCGGCGCGCTGGGTGGCTCGGTTGTCTCCCTGCGCGCGGAGGACCGCGTGCCCTACCACATCGCGGCCGTCCTCGCCTCGAACTACGTGACGACGCTCCTCGCCGCCGCCACGCGCCTCTGGGAACCCTTCACCGGCGACGAAACGATGGATGCGCTGCCCGCGCTGCTGCCCCTGCTGCGCGCGTCGGTGGAGAACCTGGCCCGCGTCGGGCTGCCCGGCGCGCTCTCCGGTCCCATCGCGCGCGGCGATGTTGGCACGATCACCCGCCATCTCGCCTGGCTGGATGCAAACGCTGGCGAGCCGGGTGTGGCCGATCTGCGGGCGGCGTACATCGCGCTGGCGCGTCTGGCTATCCCCGTCGCCCAGGCGAAGGGCACGCTAAGCGCGGAGGCCGCCGAGGCGCTGCGGGGGATGCTGGGGTAGAAGGTAGGTGGCCCCCGCCCATCTGCGAACGACGTATTGGCCTGAAATACCGACGACGGGGTCACTTTTGATTCGCTAACCCATTGCTATTGCACACTTGACAAGAGAGTGCATGTGCTATACATTTAGCACAGTTCTTGATCGCCTTCAAGGGCGTGGTCATCGGGGACATTCAACTTGTGAGCCGTTGCGTGTAAAATCGAGCGGGCGTTTTGCGGGGTTGGTCCGTGCGGATAGATAACCAACCGCTGTGAAGACAGATGCCTGCCGGGGTAGAAATGGACCGCACCCATACGAATATCTATGTGTGGAAGCCTAACCTTCTCCAGCGGCAGCGCGCCATCTCCATGTCGGCGCCGGCTGCGGGCTTCTGCCGGGCGCGCTCGCGACTACCCGCCTCGCCACCTCAACAACATGCCGATCGCTTTTCAGCGCTTCTCTCCTCCGCACCCTCGTTGGCGCGCCGTTTCCGGCAAGCGACATTTCCGGCAAGCGCCAGATCAGGTCAACAACCGTTCAAAGACGTCGCGTCAGCGTTGAGACGCTCGTCGTACCCTTAAGGAGCTTTAACATGTCAGGATCACTTGCGCACGGCGTCGTTTCACGGCCCGCGACAACGAGGGTTAGAACCCTGAATCACGATGGTACACAAATTGAACCAGATAATTCATGCGGTGTGGCTACGGTTGCGCCTGAGCATACTGATCAGACTGATGTAATGCCTCCGGTCGAGCGCGCCCTCTACAACGACGAAGGGAGGGAAGACTTCGAGAGTTTTGGCGATCTGCTCTTATATCTGCGACAAACCTATGGTGAGCGGATACGGCGTACAGCGCCTGAATCGCCACACGTGTCACTCACCGCGCTTGCAGTGGCTGAGTTTCTAAAGGAACATGGCTATTCTATGACAAGTGGATCGTATAGCTTGCTTGAACAAGGTAAAACTCTCCCAAAGAATCCGGAGCAGTTCCTTGATGTCATCAGCAAATGTTTAGGGATAGACAGATTGAGCAAGTATTGGCCACTGCTGCGGTTCCAATACTTATTCGACCATGCTCGCCGTTATGTAGATAGAGACTTCGCCGAGCGCCATGTCCCTCGCGGCCAACATGTTATAACACTGCTGCGAGACGGTAATCTCTAACCAGGTTATGAGAGGCTCTCCAGGAGCGCCCTACGTGTGATTTCAAGGAGCGGTGTACGGCGAACGGGAAGCCTATGTCCCTTTGCAGTCGAAAACAAACCTGCATGTACTTGACGATTGTATATGCGTCTTGTATGCTTGTTTGTGGCCCCAAAACACTTAACCGAATGTCGCGTCAGGAGACCTCATGCCTGCCTCGATACACTCGCTGGGCGCGATACTCCAGGAGTGGCGTATCGCCCAGCGTTGCGCAATCCCACAGTGGGCTCAGCTTCTTCAGCAGGGCGGGCTTCGTGGAACCGAAGTGGATATTTCCCTCCTGCTTGTCACCTTGGAAGCCACTGACGGATGGACGTACGCGTACACCTGCGACGCTTTTGATGAATTTCTCGATGCGCTGAACGCGACAATCCGCCGACCCGCCACCGACGATAGCCGATGGGCGAAGCTGTATCTCGCATTCATGCCACATCGCGTGGCGCAGCTCATCCCCACGGCTCCATAAGTACAGCAGGAACTCCCCGTACCCGGCCGAGAGAAGTGATCCGCGCTGAAAGGATCACTTTGCGCCTGCTCACGTTCCCATGACGCTGTCCAGCACTCTTCGCGCGGACACCTTGACCAAAAGCAGTGGTACACTCTTGACGTGTATCAATATCTTGACTACAATCAAAACTGCACCCGGTGACATTATCAAGTTCGTACAGGAGTATTGCGTAGGATTAACTCGAACGGGCGGACGCGCCGGGCCCCAAACATCGGATGAGGAGGGCAGCAACAATGATAGGCGCCGTAGTGAATTACATGATTTGCATGATTCAGTCCCTTCTCAAGGACTACGTCGAGCGTGCCGAAAAGAACGGCCTGCAATCGGCGGAGCTCGCATGGTACAAGCATCGGCATGAAGAGTTCATGCGCATCGCCTCCTCTGTATTATCCGCGGCTGGAGCCACGCCGGGCGACGAGCTTACCACGGCTCTGGGCCGCGCCTTTGAGATTTTCGAGAGTATCGTACAACGGTCGTTTGAGTTTAAGCAGGAGCAGGCGCGTGACTTCCTGTACGAGTTATCGCTGCGGCCGGATTACGCCGCAACCGCGGGGAGCGCTCTCTATGCAGCGGTAGGTGACATGCGCGGCGAGTCAGCTACGCAGCTCCAATGGTTGGCGTCGCGGTTCCACAGACCGCTCCTCAATCAAGTCCTTCGTCAGCCCTACCGCCATGTCGGTCCAGCGGATGTGGACGTTCAGCTTGCGGGATTGCTGTCTGTCGTACAGCAGACATACAAGGCCGCTGAATACGCCGTGCGTCAGCTAGATCTGGCGCATCATTCACTCAATCTGCTGTTGCCCAAACCCACCGCGTCTGCCCCTCTTCCTAGCCCGTGGGATTCTCATTCAGCGGCATCCGTCGAGGTTCAGATGAGTTCGACGCCGTCGGTGATGGCGACGTTGCGAACTGATCACTTCGCGACGGTGGCCTTTCTGGGCGAACAGTCGGCAAACACGCAAGCGAGTCTGGGCGTCGCCACAAAGCCCGGTGGCGGCATAGACGCTCAGGTCGTCCGCACGAACAGTGTGAAGACGCTGCGCTACTGCCTTCTCGCCGCGCAGCGTGTCGAGAGTCAGCGCAAGTACATCGCGGACCTGGCGTCCGGTACAGTAGACGCTGTGAAACCGACCACGAAGAGTTGAGCGTCTCCGTCCAACGTACTCGCCCGGCTGTCCAGCCGCGGCTCTGGCGCCGGTTCCTGACGTCACCCCTGCTCCTCGCTCAAGTGGGAGAGGGAGAAACCAGGGCGGAGCACCGCATCTTTGGCTTCCCCTCGCCCTCCAGGGAGAGGGTCGCCGCCGCGGCGCCGGGGTGAGGACATCTCGCCTGTTGCGCGCCACGCCCGAACCTGCTAGCATAGGCGCCAATCGCGGACCACATCGCGGGCTGGTTGGAGGTGGTTGCCGGTGGACGAGCGTGGGAGCGGCGTGGTCGTCATCCCCCTGCGGGACGGGACGACGCTAACGGTCGGCGAGCGCGAGGCGCGCGTCGGCGAGCGGCTGATCCCGCTGAGCGCGCTGGAGGAGGCGCGGCTGACGGCGACGCAGCCGGAGACCCTCACCCTGCGCGTTCAGGGGAGCGGCCCCTTCGAGGCGCAGCCGGCGAACATGGGTGACGGCGCCGTCGCGCTGGAAGCGATCTACCGCGTGCGCGCCGATCTGCGTCCGGCCGCCTCTGTAACCATGCCACCGCCGCCGGGGTATCCGCCGACAGCAACCTACCCGCCGCCCGGTTTCGCCCCTCCCAATGCTATGTCGCCCGGATGGCATCCATACGTCCCCGCCATGCCGCCTCCAGGCGCCTATCCACCGCCGTACTTTCCGCCACTGCCCGGCGCCTACCCACCGCCGCCGTTCTATCCACCGCCCTTCGCGCAGGCCGCGAATCCGAATATCGGGCAAGGCGAGCTGACGCCCGTCCCACGCACCTTCGAGCAGACGCTTGACGCCGCGTTCCGGCTGTACTTCAAACATTGGCCGCGCTGGCTGGCGTTGGGCCTCTGCGTGTCACTGGCGCCCGCGCTGCTCGGTGGCGCGGCGCAACTCATCGGCTATCATATGCTTGGCCTGCCCAACGGCACGGTCAACATCACGACCAACAACTTCACTGGCACGGGTCAGGCGCCGCGCGTCCTCTTCCACTTCCCCGACCGCCAGCGTCTCATCGCGGACGCCGCCCTGCTGCTCGCCGCGTTCATCTTCGTCCTGATATTCAGCGCATGGCAGACGGCGAGCCTCGCCAATGGCGCGCGTGACGCCCTGCTACGCCGGCCGGTTTCGCCTGGCTCGGCGGTGCGCGCGGGCCTCCGCCGGCTCGGACCGACGCTGGGCGCGAGCCTGACGATCACCCTCATCGTCCTCGCCGCGCTTGCCCCCATGTTCGCCTGTATCGGCGTCGTCTTCGCGATGCTGCCGCACCTCTCTCTGCCCACCGGCCAGCCACCCACCTTCTCCGGTCCGTTCACGACCATCGCGCTCTTTAGCGTGCTCTCGGTCGTCTTCGGCATCCCCGGCGCGATTCTGACAGTGATCTTCGCCATCCGGCTGGCGTTCGCGCCCTATATCGCCGCCACGGAGGAGCTTGGCGCCGGCGCGGCCCTGCGCAGAAGCTGGAACCTGACGCGCGGCTACTTCTGGCGGACCTTCGGGATATTCCTCGTGGCCGGGCTGGCCGTCGGCGCGGTGACAGGCGTCGCCACGGTCATCGCGCGCCAGTTCTCACTCTCGCTGGACCTGCTGGTGGTCTCGCCGCTGCTGGCTATCGCGGCGGCTCCGTTCACCGCGCTGGTGGCGATGACGTTGCTCCTCGATCTGCGGCTGCGGCGCGAGGGACACGCCGCCGTGGCGGCCGGCGCGGGCGGCGCGAATCCATGACCGCGAGCACCCGCCCCAATGGGCTAGACACATGGCCCACGGGAATACTTTTCGGAGCATCGCGCGTTACTACAAGTGACGCTAGAACGGCAATTATCGCTCGACTGTTAGCTCCCCGGTTGGCAGTTGGGATGACGGTCCCGGGATGTGACGCAAGGAACGTCACCACGCGCTCCACGCGCTCCACGCGCTCCAACGCGGAGAGCCGGGGCGCTCGCAATGGAACGACGACGAGAGTGATCTGGCCAGGAAGGGAGGAACGAGGCAGCCGCGGCGCGCGGCCAAGCCCATCCAGGTTATGAGCAAAAGACCACACTTCCAACCTCCCAATCCCCCGTCGCTGGATCATCTGCCACTGGTGAACGCCAGCGAGGATGTCGCCCACTGGCTCGATCACTACTGGCGCAAGCTCGGGCTCCCCACCGCGGAGGCCGGCCGCCTGGGCGTGACGGACAGCCGCGCGGAGTTCGCTCGCTGGACGGGCCGCCGGCTGAATCCCCTGGCGCTCGGCTGCTACTGCTATCTGCCCGACGCGACCAACGGCTCCTCCGCCGTTTCGATGGAGAACGAGACGACGCGCGCCACCCTGACGGCGCCTGCCGCCGCGCCCAGCCGCCTGCAACTGACGCTGCCGGGGTTCGCCTCGGAGATGGAGACGCTGCCGCCGGACCTGCCCATCGAGCCGAGCGCGCCGCCGGCAACGGACTATCGCCATCTGATCTTCGTGGAGCCGGACCTGCTCCCGCTGGGCATTGAGGTGACGGTCGCCCACGAGCTGATCCATCTCTCGGATCGCGTGCAGGGCAACCCGCGTAGGCATCGCTGCCACGGTTACGACTCGATCTCGGTGGACGAGGCGGCGATCACGGAGCGTGACCCGGAGCTGCTGCGCTCGCTGCTGCGCGAGGAGACGACGCGGCGCGAGGACTCGCTGCGCCAACTACGCCCGTACCGGTTCGTCTACGCCTGCCCCAACTGCGGCAAGGAGTATCTGCGCGTGCGCCGCTACGCGCGGCCCGTCTCCTGCGGCCGCTGCGACAAGCACTACAATCCGGCGTTCCTGCTGGAGCTGCGCGCGACGCTGGACGCGCCGCCAGCGGAGGGGTGAGGGGTCAGCGCTAGGCGACGGATAGCGGTACGGTTCACACAGAGGTCACAGAGTCAAAGGGAGTTGAATCGGAGCCATAACTAGACAGCTTCCGCCAACATCCCAGCCGGATTCGGACGATGACAGGCTCACGGCGCAGTGTATGCCACTACCTGCGGATCTCCTCCTCCGTTCTTCGTGGTAGGGCCACCCGCCGGCACGATGACGGTGTTGCCGGCAATGGCGATCGGCGCATTCGCGGACGTGGGCAGCTGTTGGCGATACACGATCGCGCCGGTCGTGCGATTGAGGGCGATTAGGACACCTTTGTACAGGACGGTGAAGACAAGATCATTCGAGACGGTGGCGGCGCCGAACGCCAGATCCGCCACCTTGGTGTCCCATTCGACCGTCCCCGTGGCGAGGTTCAGCGCTTCCACCTCACATGCCGGAGTAGTAGTGCTGGCCACACTGGGGCTGACCTGATCCACACTCGTATAGGTGGTCGGAAGGTCACACGTGACCACGTAGATCGTGCTGCCGGCGAGCGCCAGATTCGTCAAAACGCCGCCAAGCGATCCTGGGAGAAACGTGAACGGAACCGTCACCGCGCTCTTGCCCTCCAGCGCTTGCAGCGATTCGTCGTCGTGCCCGTTATGCGCGCCGACGGGCGTCTTCCAGAGCAGCTTGCCGCTCTGGGCGTTCATCTCGTACACGACACCCATCTTCCCCGACCCGATGACGACTGGGACTCCGTTGACGTTTGCCGCAATCGGAGAGGTCTGCATGTCATAGTCCTTGAAGTCGTTGGGTACGGCCTGGTAGTACCAGCGGAGCCGCCCCGTCGCCGCGTCGAGGTTCACCTCACTATCGCTATAGAGGAGCTGAGCGGGATGGTCAATCGCCGAGGCGACCGTCTGATAGGGATTGCCAATGCCGTAGGTCACGGATCCGTCACTGCCGACAAGCGGTGTCTCCCACGCGCCGCCTGTGCCGAGGCCAAATGCCTGGACGCCCGGCTGAGGGCCGACAGCGGTATTGAACGTCCACACCTCCGCGCCGGTGGCCGCGTCCAGCGCGAGCAGGATTCCACCGCCCGGTCCCGAGCCGTATTGACTCGCCAGATAGACGCGCCCGTTGGCCACCTGGGGCTGAATGCCGAACGCGCCCTGGCCCTTGCTAAGAAGGTTGGTATCGTTCCAGATCTTGTGGCCGGTGGCGGCATTGAGCGCAAAGGCCGCTGTCGGCGTGGTTCCGTAGACCGATCCATCCGCGACCGCAACGCCGTTCGGTCCAGGTCCGCTTGTCGCAGGCGCATTGACTTCGTACTCCCACAACAGGTTACCGGACGCCAGCGCCAAGGCATACACGTTCGAATCGAGATCCTGGATATACACAACGCCCTGTGACACGATCGGATTCGCGGCGAGGAAGCCGTACCCCTGCACACCGCAGAGCTGCTCGCACGGAGCCGCTCCCGGCAGGTTGAACGTCCAGGCCTGTTTGAGCTTGGACACGTTTGCCGACGAGATCGTCGCTCCCGGGGCGTTCCGAGTGTTCGCAAGATCCCCGTTGGGATACAGCCATGACCCCGACGCCGACGGTCGAGTGGGTGGCTTGCTGGTGGCGCAGGCCGCCATCAGGACGCTGGCCGTGACGAGCGCAACGACTATTCTGTGGCCGACGCGTCCATTCAAACTCGCTGTCATCTGAACCCCCCCTCGTGTGCTTCCGTTCTCCTCAATAGCTTTACGCGAGCATGGCTGGCGTACTCACGCGTTGAGAATCGTCAGCAGGAGCGGATAGCCGCACGCGAGGAGTAAATGCACTGGTGAACGGCAGCTCACACGGGGTTGTCGCGCGCTCTGAACCCAGTTGCGATGAAGAGTCGGCCTATGTGGCATACTTCAGTCCAGATGACGTCCCATGTGTCGGGTATTTACGGCCGCGAGCGCGAAGGGGAGAGAGGGCGCAGATGGATTCGAGGGAGTTGCTAGCATTCGGGACGCGGTATGCGATAGCCTGGTCCAGCCAACAGCCGTGGAGTGTTGCCGAGTTCTTCTCCGAAGATGGCTCGTTGCAGGTGAACGATGACGCGCCGGCCAAAGGGCGAGCGGCCATCGCCGGCGTCGCCCAAGGGTTCCTGACCGCATTCCCGGATATGAGCGTGTCTATGGATGAGATAGAGGCCCGTCCTGAAGGCGGCGTCTTCCACTGGACGTTTACAGGAACCAACACAGGTCCGAACGGCACGGGACAGCGTGTTCGGTTCAGTGGCTACGAGGAGTGGACCTTCGGCCCTGATGGGCTCGTCGCCGATTCCAAGGGGCACTTTGACGCCGAGGAGTATGCGCGCCAGCTCGAGCATGGAGTCAGCGCGTAGACGCGGCGCGACGCTCGCGAATGGGGGGTTTTCCTCTCCTGGTGGGAGAGGGAACCAGTGGGGGAAGGTTCTGGGATCTCTTACTTTTGCACGTCCCTGCGTGAGATCGCCAGGTAGCCGACCAGCACGGCGATCACCGCCGCCAGCACGATGCTTATCAGCCCGGTGCCCCAACCTAGCCCGCTCAGATCCTTCGGCTTGCCGAACCAGTCGGCGAACGAGGCGCCGAACGGCCGCGTCATGATGTAGGCGAACCAGAAGGCAAAGATCGGATTCAGCCGGAACAGGAAGTAGCCGATACCCGGCAGCGCGAACAACGCGGCAAAGAGAAAGCCGGAGTGCAAGTACCCCAGCTTCAGCGTCGAGGCCGTCATGTCGCCGGTGGCCGTGCCCAGCGCGAACGTCGCCATCACCGTCGCCCAGTAGAAGAGCTCGCGCCGGAGCGTCGTGATGCTATGGATGGAGAGAGTCCGCTCCGTGGCGTACCAGGCCATGAAGATCACGGCGAGCGCCCCAAAGAAGAATACGCTGGAGTCCAGGTACGGCACGCCCATCACAATGTGGACGACATCGGCGGCCATCGTCCCAAAGATTGCCACCATCAGCGCGGCGAGCCAGTACACCCACGCGATGTAGCGCTTGACCACGAAGATCTGCAGCGTCAGCGCGATCACCAGCAGAACGCCGCATCCCGCCACGGCCGCGTATTTGTTGACGTGGAAGACCAGATAATCGGAGGTCGTCTCGCCCATGCCGGTCGTCAGCAGCTTGACGACCCAGAACAGCGCGATCACCTCCGGCACCTTGCGGGCGGCGTACACGCCCCGCCTCGCCGGCTGCTCCGCGATGCCCATATCGAGCCGCTGATACTGGATGGGTCTGCCCATGTCCTCCTGTTCCTCCTGCGCCGCGTGGCGCCGATCCTGATGAGCGTTCGCGGCCCTGAATGGCCGGCGCACGGGACATCAAGGAGCACACGCCTGCTATTTACCTTGCATACAACAGCGACTATCGTTCGCCTCGGCTTCGTGCTCCGGCCATTCAGGGCCGAGAGCTTTGAGTGCCGGGGGTGAGGTCCGCTCCTTACCGCGCCCCCGCCGTCATCACCGGGTCCGGCGTGGTGGTCAGCCGCGCGCCGATGCTCTCCAACACACGCGCC
>DATEGV010000311.1:0-2961 GCA_035279925.1 Ktedonobacterales bacterium
GTTGGTGACGCCGGTGGAGGTCTCGTTGTGCGTGATGAGGACGCCGCGCGCGTTGGGGAGCGCGTCGAGCTGAACCGCGACCTCATCGGGATGCGCCGCCTGGCCCCACGGCACGTTCAACCGCGTGACGTTCAGGCCGAACACCTCGGCGACCTTCGCCAGCCGATTCCCGAACACGCCGATGGAGACCGCCAGCACCTCATCGCCGGGGGAGAAGACGTTGACGAGCGCCGCTTCCATCGCGCCGCTGCCCGCCGAGGGAAAGCCAAGTACCGGCTGCGTCGTCTGGAAGAAGTGTTGAAGGCCCTCGGTGACGCGCGTGAGGATGGCGGCGAACTCCGGCCCACGGTGGTTGATCATCGGCTGCGCGAGCGCGACGGCGACGGCGGGGGGAATCGGCGTCGGGCCGGGAATGCGAAGGTTCTGTTCCACGTGGCTCTGCCTTTCGTTCTCGCGCTCAGCGCGCGTCTCACGTTCTCGCGGGGCCACGTTGCGCCGCCATCATACTGGCAAGTATAGGGGCGCTTGCCGAGCGGTGTCAATTGCCGCGCGGCGAAGGACGCTCTGTCCCGGAACGACCGAATAGCCCAAAAATCCGTGTTGTGCCCGAACGGATGGCATGTTATACTAAGCGATGGCATTCATTGAGGAGGAAAACATCATGTCGGTGGCAACGCTGGTCCGGGCCGTCGAAGAGGCGCAGTTGCGCGACGACCGCCCTGAACTACAGTCTGGCGATACCGTGCGGGTACACGTCAAGGTAATCGAAGGCTCGCGCGAGCGCATTCAGGTCTTCGAGGGCATCGTGATTCGGCTCAATGGCGGCGGAGCGCGGCGCTCCTTCACCGTGCGCCGCATCGCGCACAATGTCGGCGTCGAACGCAGTTTTCTGCTGCATTCGCCCAAGATTGATCATATCGAGCTCGTGCGCCATAACGTCGTGCGGCGCAAGAACCTGTATTACATGCGCGAGCTGCGTGGCAAGGCCGCGCGCCTCAAGGAGCGCCGCGACTAGTCGCGCACGCCAGCGCAGGTCACCCGGCAAGCGGAGATGTCTCAGCCAACGCGCGAGAGATCTCCGCTGCGCTATTGCACGAGGGACCGCGAGCCAGTGGACGATCCGCCCCAACAACTCGCGCTGCTCGCTGTTGAGATACCGGCGCGCCCGCTCATCTGTGGCTTGGACGAAGTGGGCCGTGGCGCGCTGGCTGGTCCACTCGTCGCCGCGGCCGTCATCCTCCCCGACGACTTCCACACACTCCTTGGTCCGCTCGTCCGCTTCCTGCGCGACTCGAAAACGGTTCCCTCCGCGCGCCGCGACGAGTTGGCGGTCGCTATTCATACGCACGCCCTCGCCGTCGAAATCATCGTCATCGGCGTAGATCAGATCAACGCCCGCGGCATTGGCTGGGCCAACCGAGAGGCGTTCCGGCGGCTCATCGCGCGCGTCGCCGCTGATGAGTATATCGTGGATGGACGGGTGCGCCCTCCGGCTCCCCGTGAGCGCGCCGCCCGCGTGCGCTGCCTGGTCCGCGCCGACGCGACGGTGGCCGAGGTGTCGGCGGCCTCCCTCGTCGCAAAGTCACATCGAGACGCGATCATGCGGTCGCTCCACCCCGACTATCCTCACTTCGGCTGGGGCCAGAACGCCGGCTACGGGACCAAAGCGCACATCGCCGCGCTCCACGCGCACGGCCCCACTCCGCATCATCGCCGCGTCTTCGTCGCTACCGCGCTAGGCCTGACCCCCAAGCAACGCGCGACGAGGGCAGCGCAAGCCACCCTCGTCGAGTCAACCGTGTGAGTCTCCGCGCAGGATTAGCGCTGGTTTGGAACGACGGTGACGGCGGTGCCGTAGCAGAGCACCTCGGTGACACCCTGCGAGATCTCCGTGGCGTCGTAGCGCGCGCCGATGATCGCGTTGGCGCCAAGCTGCGCGGCGTGCGTAATCATCAGTTCATAGGCGTCCATGCGCGCCTTCTCGCAGAGATTCGTGTAGATCGAGATGTTGCCGCCGACGATCTGCTGGAACGCGGCGCCGATGTTGCCGACCACGCTGCGCGAGCGGACGATGATGCCCCGCACGATGCCATAGTTGCGCACGATCGTGTGGGCGGGGAGCTCGAACGCGGAGGTGACGAGCGAGTGATCGAACGCGGTCGCTCCCGCCTGGGATTGCTGCTGGTACTGCGGATACTGGCCCTGTGGATACTGCCCCTGTTGATTCATGCGAATAGCCCTTTCTCGTGGAGTCGCCAGCCGATCAGGCGGAGCCACTCCCGATGGTGTGTGGCGCGACGAACCAAGGTCGTCGGCGTCGCTCCGGTCGTCTGAGGTTACGCTCGCGGCAGCGACAAGGTTACGCTCATCAGCGGCGGCGCGCTAGTCGTCGGAACTTTTCGGCCCCCACAGGCGCTGTGTCGCGCGACTTCCCAGCACGTACCCGACGGCCCCAAGGATAAACGTGATCCCGAAAAAGACGATGGTCGCGTAGCCAGCCGCCTGAACGGCGTGATTCAACAGGACGACGACGAACGCGGCAAGCATCCCCAGAATGAGTCCGATGGTCAATCCAATCGTGCATCCAACATGGGCGAGATTGCGCCCCCGTAACTGATCGAGCATGGTCACTCCCAACTGGCGTAGCGCGCCCACCCACGCCGTCTCACCACAGAGGTGTACGCTGGTCAGCGCGCCACCCAGCATTGTACCATGATGGCGGGGCGCGCCCAGCGGCGTATCGTCGCCCTCGCGCGCTACAATCCGAACCGGGCGGACGTCCATGTTCGCGCGCCCATCACATTGCGGAGGAGCGAATAGCGCCATGCCGGAGATGACCTTTGAGGACCTTGGACAACTCAACCGCCGGCTCGCGAGCGGCGAAACGACGATAGACGACGCCGCGTCGGCGTACTCCCTGGAAGATCTGAGCGAATCGCTGCGCATGACCCGCGGCATGCT
>DATEGV010000312.1:0-3233 GCA_035279925.1 Ktedonobacterales bacterium
GGTCGCCACGCCGATGATTCGCGCGCTGCAATCTGAGGGCGGCCTCGTGAAAGCCGTCCAGCGGCATGGGAGCGATGTCTTGTCCGTATTGGCCGGGTCGTAATGCAGCCACACGCCACGATCAATATTCTCAACGCGATCGCCCTCTTCGTCGCGGCGATTTTCGGCGGCACGCTGAACGCCGTCGCCGGTGGTGGTAGCTTTATTACGTTCCCAACGCTGATATTCACCGGAGTCAAACCGATTCAAGCCAACGCGACAAGTTCGGTCGCACTCTGGCCGGGTTCAATTGCCAGCGTCGGCGCCTATAGCAGCGCGATCACCACCAAGCGGGGCACGGTACTGCTTTTAGGCCTTGTCAGCGTGATTGGAGGCGCGCTGGGCGCGCTGCTGCTCATCCATACCCAGCAGTCCACCTTTGTGGCCCTGATTCCCTACCTCTTGCTCGTCGCCACGCTCCTCTTCGCCTTCGGCAATACCATTACGGCGCGGGTGCGCAATCGCATGGGCAAACGCAGTGTCCATCCCTGGGCGGCGCTGGGCGGCATCATCGCGCTCCAGTTTGTCATCGCGATCTACGGCGGGTTCTTCGGCGGCGGCATCGGCATCCTCATGCTCGCGGCGTTCACCGTCATCAACCTCGGCGACATCAATAACATGAACGGCGTCAAGGCGTTGCTCGCAAGCTGCATCAACGGCATCGCGATCGTTCTGTTCGTTGTCGCGGGTAAGGTCGAGTGGCTACCGGCGGCGATCATGGTGATTGGCGCAATCATCGGCGGCTACGGTGGCGCGACGGTCGCTCGGCGGTTGGATGGCAAACTCGTGCGCCTGTTCGTCATTGTGGTTGGCTGCGTGATGACGGCCTATTTCTTCATTCATGGAGCGTGACGCCGCGTATCGAGGCGTCGAGAAGCTCAATCGGATGCGCCGCTGGCACATGGGCGCCCGCGCGAGCGAGCGCAGTCTGGATCTGCAGGAGGCAACCGGGATTCGCGGCGGTAAGGACGTCAGGGGCCGCATCCATCACGTGTCGCGCCTTGCGGTCGCCTAGCGCTCGCGCCGGCTCCGGTTCAAGCAAATTATAGGTGCCCGCGCTGCCACAGCAGAGGTCCGCCTCCGCGATCTCCACAAGCTCGACTCCCGGGATCGAGCGCAGCACGTCGCGTGGCTGCTTGCGGATCCCCTGCGCGTGCGCCAGATGGCAGGCGTCGTGATACGCGACTCGCGCGGCCAGCCGATGGCGCGGCGCGACCGGCTCTAGCGCCGCCACGAACTCAAGCGCGTCGCGCACCCTGGCGGAGAAGACTTTTGCGCGCTCCGCATATATCGGATCATCGCGGAGCAGCTCGCCGTACTCCTTCATCACAGACCCGCATCCTGCGGCGTTGGTCAAGATCACATCCACGTCTACGCCCGCAAACCGATCTATCATGCGCCGGGCGAACGCCAGACCTTCCGCCTCCCGCCCGGAATGGATGCTAAGCGCGCCGCAGCAACCCTGGCCGCGCGGCGTCTGCACCTCGCAGCCCTCGGCGGTGAGCACGCGCACCGTCGCGTCGTTCACAGTGGGGAAGAAGACGCGCTGCACGCAGCCGAGCGCCAGGCCAACTCGCACCCGTTGTTCCCCGCGCGCCGCGACGCGCGATGGGTAGCGCGCCGTGATAGAACGCGTTGTCACCGGCGGCGCCAGATCGAGCATCGAACGTAGCCGTGCGGGCGTCAAACGTTGTGCGCGCGGCAAGCGCATCAGCCGTTGGAGACCGCTCCTCTGGTAGAGCCACAGCGCCGGCGTGAGCGCCTTCAATCGCTTCGGATACGGGAACACCGCGAAGATTGCCGCGCGCAACAACCGATCGCCCACGGACCGCGTGTAGCGCCGCTCAACCTGCGCCCGCGTCGCCTCGATCAGCCGGTCATACCGCACGCCGGATGGACACGCCGTGACACACGCCATGCAGCCAAGGCACTGGTCAAAGTGGCGCACCGCCGTCGAGGAGAGCGGGATCTCGCCCTCGACCGCCGCCTTCATCAAAACGATACGTCCGCGCGGCGAGTCCATCTCCTCGCCCCAGAGCAGATACGTCGGGCAGGTGGGCAGGCAGAACCCACAATGCACACAGTCCGAGATGATCACGGCAGACGGCGGCCGGTGATCGTCGAAGGCGGCGCGCATAGGTGGATTCGTCTGTGTGTCGCCAGATTTCGCCAGTGTCATGCGCTCACAGCCTTCCAATGAATCGGCCGGGATTCAAGGTATTGTTCGGATCGAAGCGCGCCTTCACGCGGCGCATAAGCTCGAACGCGGGACTCGGCCCCCACACGTCGAAACGCTCCGCGAGCGCGGGCGGCGCCGACTCCACGACCAGACTGCCACGCCGCTCCATCGCCTCCTCGCGCAGCCGCTCGAGGACGCTCACAAGCGCGGGCAATGCACCCGCGATCCGCGCGAATACGAGCCCGTGGCCCATATGCGCCCTCCAGCCCATTCCCGCGCGCTCAAATCCACGGGTCAACGCCTCGAACTCGGCAATCCAGCCCGCAATCTCCGTCGGCAACAGGCTAACTTTGATCTGCGCCTCCGAGTCGTTGGCGCGAGCCATCTGCCGGGTCTTCACCATACGCCAGAATTCCGTCTCCTGATCGCCGCCGCACGTCGCGACATCAACGCCCTCGCCCGCCGCGAGTCCCGCGCACGTCGCCGTCTGATTCTCGACCGCGTCCTCCACGCGCGACTCGAAGCGCGCGGCGAGCGTGTAGCGCGGACCGTCCTCGGCCAACCGCGAATCCAGCAGGTCCAGACTGGTTGGGATGAGCGTCGCGCCAAGGATACGCCCGGCAGCCGCGCAGAGCGGCTCCAGACTCTCAGAACGAGCCACTACCGTGCTCGATACCGAGGGTCGCGGATAGACACGCAGAGAGACGGTCGTTACGACGCCGAGTGTGCCGAGGGCGCCAACATAGAGCTTCGGCAAATCGTACCCCGCGACATTCTTGACGACTTTGCCTCCGCCACGGGCGACGGTCCCATCCGCCAAAACCACCTGGACGCCGAGGAGCTGATCGCGCACTCCGCCATAACGCAGGCGACGCGCTCCAGAGGCGTTCGTGGAGACGACACCACCCATCGTGGCCTGCTCTGGCAGCGTGGGATCGAGCGCGAACCATTGATCGGCTGGAGCCAGCGCCGCCTGTAATGCGACGAGCGGCAAGCCCGCCTCGACCGTGATCGT
>DATEGV010000313.1:0-2645 GCA_035279925.1 Ktedonobacterales bacterium
TCGACCATACAAAGTGGATCTATCAATCTTGGCGCGGATATGCGCCAGTCCTACTTGCAGATCTTGACGATGTGGATGCGGTTCCAGCGATGCGTCAGACTTTGCAGACGCTTATTGTCCTGCTTGGTCAGGGGAACCAGACACATGCGCCGTTCGCAAACAGCGCTTGGACCGCTAGCGAACACAATCTCATGGACTACGAGAATGACATTGTCTATGCACTCGGTCGACTGCGCGCGTTTGGAGTGTTGACGAACCTCGGGATGATTGATGAACTCCGCGACAGGTGGGTAGCTCAGCTCATCATGGGTAGCATCCATGGCACCATTTCGTCACAGGACCTGCTGCCACGGCTTCAGAATCCACTCATTTTGGCCACACTCGAACAACAATTGGAGCACGTCTTCGGCTTGCGGCAGGTCGAGGCAAACCGAGTTGCCAACGCGTACCTGCAGACAATGACGGGCTGGCTCGTTGTCAACCTCTCGATCGCGGAGCGATCGGTCAGTTAGAAGAAGCTCAGCCCCACCGCCAGCGCGACGTACGCCTACGACGGCGAGGGCAGCCGCGTCTGACAGCAGAGCACCAGTGGCTCCGGCAGCTTCCAGACGATCACGACGACGGCGTACCTCCTCGGCCACGACGAGCAGACCACCACCAAGCAGAGCGGACAACCGGCGACGATCGCCGCCACGCGCTACTATCCCACCCCCGGCGGCGCGTCGCTGCTGCGTGACGCAAGCGGACGCCACCGCGTGCGATTAGCCCGCGAGCCATGCGCGCAGCGCGTCTTCATGCCCTCGGTAGTGCGCGTATGAGTTGTTCGCCAGACGCATCCATGGCGCGACATCGTCGGGCAGCCCCAGGCGCGACGCATCGTTCAGAAGATCGGTTGGACACGCCGCCACCAGCGCCAGTATGTCCGCGAAGACGCGATCCGCCTCCGCCAGCACATCGGCGATTGGGCGGGCCCGCGCCTCGGCGGCGATGACGGCGTTGCGCTCGTCCATAGGCAGCGCCCGCAGCCCGACGCGCTCGTTCGAGTATGCGCCCGTGCTGAAAAGCTGCCGCCCCGCGTCCACCACCACCTGCTCGTACCATGTCAGGTGCGCGACGAGTTGCTTGACCGACCACTCGCCGTCCGCGCCTGGCTCCTCCATCCGCTCCGGCGGGACCGCCGCCAGCAGCGCGTTCCAGCGCGTCCGCTCGCCCCGCAGGATACCGGCGAGCCGCGCGCCTGTCATCGGTCGCCCGCGCGCGAGGCGAACGAGCTCATCCGCGATTGCCGGCGTCGTGTGGCCCAGAGTGAGCAGGAAGGCGAAGCTGGCGGCGCCCGCCCGCAACGCCTCCCGGCGCGACAGCGCGCCACTCGGCTGCTCCGTGGCGACCAGTCGCGAACTGTCCGCGGGGGCGAGGGGTTTGCTCCCTTGATCGAGGGCGGCGAGGACATGTTGCGGCGTGGGTCGCGCGCGCAGCGCGTCGTCGAGGCGCGCGATGATCGGCGCCAGGGAGCCGTCGCCTTTGGTGAGATCGGCGTACCGCTCAGAGGGTGTCGTCATGGAAACGCTCCTTCAGCGCATGCAGGGCACGGGTGATCCGCTTGCGCGCGGCCTCCTCGCTGCTCCCCTGGAGGGCGCCGATCTCGGCCAAGGTGAGCTGTGCCGTAAAACGGAGCAGAATCGCCTCGCGCGTCTGCTCATCCAATATCGCAAGCATGCGCTGGATGCGAACACGCTCGTCAGCGCGCAGCGCCGCGCTCTCGGCGGTATCGGGCGCGACGGGCTGCTGGTCCTCGTGGACGGCTTCCCAGGGGATCGCCGGGCGCCGCTGTCGCTGCCAGTCGGTCGCGGCGTTGCGCGCGATGCGCAGGAGCCAGGCGCCTACGGAGACGCCAGCGCGCGGCTCATAGCGCGGTAGGGCGTTGAGCGCCCGCAAGAACACCTGCTGCGTGAGGTCGCCCACGTCGTCCACGCCCGCCGCGCCCAGTCGCAGGCGCAGATAGGTATAGACACGATCTACGTAGCGCGCGTAGAGCCGTCCGAAGGCGGCGGGATCCCCCCGCGCCGCCTGTATCAGCGCCGCCTCATCGTCAGAAGGCTCATCGTTCTGGTCCTGTGGACGTTCTGCGCGTGACACGCGGCCGTCCTTTCGCTCGCCGGCTCCCGTTGGGGGCGCTTTGGCTCGTCCCGTTCCGCGTCTTCATTCTGTCTAACGTAGCGGGTGGACAAAAGCGGACACAATGTTGTGCCACATGACGCGGCGTCGGCGGGACAGGTGTGGCCTTCAGGCCCCACGTCGCCTGTGCTCCGGCCATTCATGGTCGAGAGCTTCCTTACACTGGGCGCCGTCGTGCGATCACCGTCGTGCGATAAAGCCGGGCGAGGATGGTCGCGGCGCTCAGCGGGTGCGAAGCGCCACTGGGGATGCGGACGCGCAGCCAGACACGCCACCCGGCGGCTCACCTCATCGGGAAGTGGTCGCGGTGGCGTCGGCGGCTGGATGTGGGGGCATCGGTACGAGCGTGGAGGCGCCCGTCGGGAGCGCGTGCGGACCTAGTAGCCGCGCGCCTCGGCTCGCGCTCGCGCCTTGCGCTCCTTACGGATGCGGTTGGCCTCTTTGCGCTTGCGCTTCACACTGGGCGGCTC
>DATEGV010000314.1:0-5635 GCA_035279925.1 Ktedonobacterales bacterium
AGTTGACGAGGTTGGCGATGCTCACCGTCAGCGGCGTCTTAGCCGGATCGCCACCCAGGAAGATCAGCGCCACCAACAGATCGTTCCAGACCCACATGAACTGAAAAATCGCCAGGGAGGCCAGGGCGGGCACCGCCAGGGGCAGCAGGATGCGCGTAAAGATCGTCACATGCGAGGCGCCGTCAATACGCGCCGACTCGAAGAGATCAGCCGGCAGCGCGCCGAAGAAATTGCGCAGCAGGTAGACCGCGAAGGGCAAGCCGAACGCGGTATGCGCGAGCCAGATGCCCACATATGAACCGCTGAGGCCGACATGCGTGAAGAGCGAAAGCACAGGGCTGAGGGCGGTCTGGATCGGCACGACGAGCATTGCCACGATGATCAGGAAGATCCAGTCGCGGCCGGGAAAACGCATCCACGAGAAGGCGTAGGCCGCGAACGCCGCGACGAGCACGGGCAGGATGGTTCCGGGGATGGCGATGATGAGGCTGTTTCGGAAGGCCGTGCCGATGCCCTGCGCTGACAACACGTTCTGGTAGTTCTGAATCGTGAAATGCCAGGGCGGCGTGAGGCCCGTCCACCAGCCGGTGCTCTGGATGTCGCGGGCGGGGCGGAAGGAGCTGACGAACAGGCCAAAGGTGGGTATGGACCAGAGCGCCGCGATGACGACGACGATCGCGGTCAGCGTGCCGCCGGTGAAGGCGCGCGTCAGGCGCTCGCGCGGAGAGAGCCGCTGCCCGATCACCGCGGTGGGCTTCACGTCGGTGGCGTACGGGTCGGTGGTCACGTGAGCGGGCGTCACGGGATTGATGGGTTCTCCGGCTGTCATGGCTGCACCTCCGCGCGGAACCGGCGAATGTTGAAGTACATGATGGGGATGATCGCCACCAGGAGGATCACCGCCAACGCGCTGCCGACGCCGTAATTGTTGAAGTTGAAGAGCTGTTGGTAGTAGGCGACGGCGACGACGTTGGTCTTGAAATCGCCGCCGGTGGTGACGTACACGATGTCGAAGATCTTGAGGACGTTGATGACCATCGTGGTCGCGACGACGATGATGGTGGGCATAATCATCGGGACGATGATGCGCCTGAAGATGGCGAGCTCGCCCGCCCCGTCCACCCGCGCGGCCTCGAGAATCTCCGTGGGCACGCTCTTGAGCGCGGCGGAGAGGATCACCATACAGAAGCCGGTCCACATCCAGACGTAGATGGCAATGATCGCGAAGTTGTTGACGCGCGTATCCACGAGCCAGGCGTTGGGAGACAGGCCGAGCCGCGTCACGAAAGCGTTCAACAGGCCGGTCTGTGTCTGGCCGGTCGGCGCGTACTGATACACGAATTTCCAGATGACGCCGGCGCCGACGAAGGAGATGGCCATCGGAATGAAGATGGCCGCTTTGGCGGCGCTCTCAATGCGCACGCGGTCCACGAGCACCGCGATGACGAGGCCAAGGAAGACGGTGGCGGCAGTGCCGACGACCAGCCACAGCAGATTGTTCCGCAGTATTTCGAGCATGCTGGATTGCGTAAAGATGCGGCGATAGTTGGCGAGCCCCACGAACGAGGTTGAATCGCTGTTTTGCAGGCTCTGCCAGATGGTGTTGATGACCGGGTAGACGAGGAAGATCGCCACGAACAGGACGGCGGGGCCGATCCAGATCCAGGCCGTCAGCATTTCGCGTGTTGAAGGGCGTTCGTGTGTTCCACGCCGACGCTTGGCCCCGCTGAAGATGTTCAACCGGCTGGCGCTTGTCGCCATACAGTACGCTCCTTTGAGTACCTGCTGGCCCTCACCCCCACGGCCCTCACCCCCGGCCCCCTCTCCTTGTGGAAGAGGGGGAGCCAGAACGCGAGCGCCGTTACGCTCCCACCGGAAAAGGGGGAGCGGGAGACGCGGCGCTTTCACGCTACGTCGGGTGGCGCGCTAGGAGGTGTACGACTGTTGGGCAACCGATTCGATGCCGCTGAGCACACTATCGAGTTGATCGGGGCTGGCGATGTAGGTGAGCAGACCCTTCCACCACGCCTGTTGCACCTGCGGCGGCATAATGTCGCCGGCGCCGAAGCGGAAGTTCTGCGCGCTGGTGAGCATCTTGGCGGAGTTCTGCGCGACCTGATCGGGATAGGCGCTCAGGTCTACGGACTTGTTGACGGAGGTGAATCCGCCGCGCTTGACCCAGATCTCCTGCGCCTGCGCGGTGGCGAGGTACTTCACGAACGACTGCGCCGCGTCGGTGTTCTTCATCATCACCACGACATCCGCGCCGCCCGTCACGCCGCTGTTGGAGGCGTTGATGGTCGGGAAGGGGAAGAAGTTGAAATCGGTACCCGGCTGCGCGTTCTTGAATTGGCCGGTGATGAAGCCTTCCGTGAAGTCGCCCAGATAGTACATGTACGCCTGTGGCGGGCTGTCGAAGGGCAGGTAGCTGGCGTCCTGGAAGCCAGTGGCCAGGATGGACTGGGGCGCGCCGTTGACGTAGTGGTTGCCGTGGAAGATCTGCGCGAACATCTGATGGGCGCTCTTGATGCTGCTGTCGGTCCACGGTATCGAGTGGGCAACCCACTTGTCGTACATGTCTGGGCCAGACTGGTTGAGGTAGATCTCCGCGACCCAGTCCGCGGCCGGCCAGCCACTCGCCGCGCCGCTGGAGACGCCCATGGACCAGGGATACTTCCCGCTGCCGGAGATGGTGTTCGAGAGGGTGACCATGTCTTGAAAGGTGGCCGGTATCTGGAAGTTGTTGCTCTGGAACTGTTTCGGGCTGTACCAGACGGTGCCTTTGTTGGCGGCCTTGTAGAACAGGGCGTAGAGCTTGCCGTTATACGAGCCAAGATCCAGCCACGCCTTCGCGTAATCAGTGCGGATCTTGCTCATGTCCAGGAAGCTGTCAAGGGCGATGAGTTTGCCCTGCTTGGCGAGTTGCTGCATTTGGCCGGGGTTCGGCAACGTGGCGATATCCGGCGGATTGTTGCCGCGCACGCGCGTCGTCAGGACGGCGTTCAGGTCGCGCGTTGATTCGACGTTGACCGAGATACCGCTGTTCTGCTGCTTGAACGCGGCGGTGACTGCCTGGAACGACGCGAGTTCTTCCCCGCCCCAGACCGACAAGACATCTACGGAGGTCGCGTGCTGGACCTTGCCGCCGCTCCCGCCATTTGATCCTCCACACGCCGCCAGCAGCGCGCCCGCAGCGCTCACCGAGAGCCCCAGGGCAACCGCGCGGCGCATGAAGTCGCGCCGGCTCACTCGTGTCTTCGCATACTCGTCTACAAGGGTATCCAACTCCGCAAGCTGTTCCTGATCGTGGATGGACATGTGAACCTCCTTGAGCGGGCGCCGGGGGAGTCATGCTGAGGATGCGCTTCTCCGAACGCGACTTGGCATATAGTATACATTCGAGCAGTTCCTCTGGCTACCGCAAAACAGCGCCGCCGACGCCATCCGCCACCAGACGTGGCCGTGTGGTTCGCGTCTGGCCGCTGTGAGAAGCGGACAAGAGGCCCTCATCGTCCCACTGCGTCCGCAAGTTCCGCACCACCAAACGGGGCGTGTTGGTTGGCACGCGCCTTGCCGACATTGGAGTGTTGACCACGCTTGGTAGTACTCTTTTCCACGCCAGCGCGCCGGAGCGAAACTTGACACCGGCGTATCCGTCGTGCTATAAAAGGGACTGAGCAGCTACGCTCCCCTGGCGCGCGTTTGTGGGTATTCGCCGGCGCCGCTCGGTCAGCCGGACTCCCGCCGGGGTACGCCGCGCACATGCGGGTCTGCGCTTCCTCCTCGCCTTCGTACTCACGCTCTCCCAGCGCCACCACCGTGGGTGTTCTCCCGCCGTTACGCCTCCTCAGGCTACCACCCTTCCATTCCACACCACTCTCGTTGAAAGGAGCATGGGCGTCTCCCCTGGATCATCCCGGCGCGCCGTTTTGCCCGCGCCGACCCCTCATCCCACCCGTCTGACGCCCACCGCACATCTATGAACATTACCGATCTTGAAACCAAGACCCTGATCGAACTGCGCGACATGGCGCGCGAATGGGATCTCTCCGGCTATAGCGCACTCAAAAAGCAGGATTTGATCTTCCGCCTCCTGCAAGCCGAGACCGAGCGCCAGGGCAACATCTTCAGCGCGGGCGTGCTGGACGCCGTCGAAGAAGGCTTCGGCTTCCTGCGCCGCGAACGTCTGCTCCCCAGCACCACCGACATCTACGTCTCCCAGACGCAGATACGCCGCTTCGGCCTGCGCACCGGCGATATGGTCTCCGGGCAGATTCGCCCGCCCAAAGAGAACGAGAAGTATTTCAGCCTGCTGCGCGTGGAGGCCGTCAACGGGATGGACCCGGAAGTAGCCAAGCGCCGTCCGCACTTCGAGAATCTGACGCCGATCTTCCCGCGTGAGATGTTTACCATCGAGACGACCGCCGACAACATCACCGCACGCCTGATTGACCTGATCGCGCCGATTGGCCGGGGGCAGCGTGGCCTGATCGTCGCGCCGCCCAAGGCCGGCAAAACGCTGCTGCTCAAGACCATCGCGAACTCGATCTCGGCCAACTATCACGATGTCCATCTGATGATGGCGCTGATCGGCGAGCGGCCGGAAGAAGTGACCGATATGAAGCGCGGCGTGAAGGCGGAGATCTTCAGCTCGACCTTCGACGAGCCGGCGGAGGCGCACACCCGCGTCGCGGAGATGGCGCTGGAGCGCGCGAAGCGGCTGGTGGAGGCCGGACGCCATGTGATGATCCTGCTGGATAGCATTACCCGCCTGACCCGCGCGTACAATCTGGCGGTGTCGCCCAGCGGGCGCACGCTCTCCGGTGGTCTGGACCCGGCGGCGATCACGCCACCCCGGCGCTTTATTGGGGCCGCGCGCAACGTCGAGGAAGGTGGCAGCCTGACGATCATCGCGACGGTGCTTGTAGACACCAACAGCCGCATGGATGATGTGATCTATGAGGAGTTCAAAGGCACCGGCAACATGGAATTGACGCTGGACCGCAAGCTGAGCGAGCGCCGCATCTTCCCGGCGATTGATATCGCTCGCTCCAGCACGCGCCGCGAGGAGATGCTGCTGGATGACATCACCCTGCGCGCGACGGTGGTCATGCGGCGGATGTTCAGCGCCCTGGCGGAGCAACAGGGCATCGAGGCGATGGACGCCCTGATTGACCGCATGAAGAAAACCGAGAACAACGAGGAGTTTCTGGCGACGCTGATGCGCAGCATGCAGTAGCCGGCGCATTCCTCGACTGCAACTCGATATTGCATCACACTGCGTTCCACACTATACTGGCGCCAGGTACCGGAGCGGCGACTATTTGCTGAGGGACTGATGTCCTCGATCATGCGCCGCACTTATGTCTGACAACGTCGCGCTCCGGGAGACGAGTGGAGGACAGTTATGAATTGCCCGCGCTGTCAGTCACCGCTGCTGCCCGGAGCCAAGTTCTGCACGTCGTGTGGACTGGCGCTGGCTGGGGCGGGATCACAGGAGACGACTTCCCCAGGCGCCCAACAGCCGGCGGACGCCATCGCCGCCGCGCAGTCGCCATTTGCCGCGCCGCCCGACGCATCCGTGGCCCAGCCACAACCGCCGCGGCCCGCGCCGCCGGTGGCTTCTCCCGTGCCA
>DATEGV010000315.1:0-8423 GCA_035279925.1 Ktedonobacterales bacterium
CCCTCCACATTGAGGACAAACACAGCCGGCCCACGTCGAGCCTATGCAGAGCTAGTATGGCTCACGCGCTGACACACCGGCCTCCCGTACGGTTACGTTCCGGTCGCGGCGGTGTGACTATTCGACCAGGCGCGTAGAGATTCCGCTGCTATGCTTGGTGGATATTCGCATGGATGGATCAGGGAGGCGCGCTATGGAGATTTCCCCCCTTGCGCGATTGCCCCGATACAGGTAGAATGCGCCTCATCAGTTGAGCGGTCGCCGCGCTGGATCGGTCGGTGGTGTTGGTTGGGGTAGCCACATCGCCGCGTAGGGCGCGCGACGACTGGCCACCAGGACGACGCCGCCGCGCCACGACGAGATTCTTGGCGTCATCTCCCTGGCTCGCTGCCGGATTCTTCCTTCGTCATCGTGGCCACCAGACAGTGGAGAGCGAGTTTGTAATGTTCGAGACAACCGCGGTAGAAACCGAAAAGAAGTCGTCGGTGCTGACGCGCGTCGGGTTGATAGTGCTTGTCCTGGGCATTATCGCGCTGGCGATTCCGCTAGGTGACCTCCTCTACGCCAACATCAACGGCAATGTGACCCTTGCCACCGCCGACGCCATCAACAGTCTGCTGACCATCGGCGTGATCCTGACCGTCGTCGCGGCGGTCCTCGGCCTGATCGCCGTGGGCCTGCACGTGCCGGGGCTGCTCGGCTCGCCGCGCCGGGGCCTCGTCGGCGAGATCCTCGCCGTGCTGCTCCTCGTCGGCTCCGCCGCCTTCCTGTTCACGACGATGCTGCCGCGCGCCCAGGCCGTGCAGCGTGTCAACGACAAGCTGGCGCCCTTCGGCACGTCGCTGGCGACCAACTGCCAGAACACCATCGCGCAGGCGCAGGCTGACCTGAAAAACGCCCAGCTCGATGCGCAGAACATGGCCGACCTCGGCGACGACAAGACGTACACGAAGCTGATGCAGACTGACATCGCCGCGCTTCAGGCCGACGGCACAGCACTGACCAATGGCCTAACGGCGCTGAACAAGCTGACCAGCCCAGATAGCAAGTACAATGATCTGCTTGCCGGCTGCAAGAAAGACGTGACCAGCGAGATTGCCGTCGTGAACAACAAGGGTATTCCGCTCGGCGCGGCCGCGACACCCGCAGAGGCGTCTGCTCTGGTGACGCAACTCGTCAGCGCCGGGCTGACGCAGACGCAGGCGACGGCCATCGTAGGCAGTCTCGGAACGTTCATCGCGAGCAACCCAAATACCGACGCGGTGGGGCTGTTGCAGATAAGCGTTGCGGCGGTCGGCCCCGCGCAGCCGCTCGGCCCGCTGCCGGCCGGCTTCGCCGAAGGGTTTACCGCGCAGATTCTCGCGACCGTCAATGCGGCGAACACCGACCCGACGCTCACCAATGAAGGCAATCAGCTCAAGTCGGACATCCAGAGCATCCTGAACAAGAACCTGGCCCCGTTCGTCGTGACGGTGCCGATCGGGTAAGAACCTAACCCCCTGACCCCCTCTCCCTGCGGGGCGAGGGGGGGGGAAGAACGCGGAACGGACACGAGGCTGCCCTCTGGCCAACGCTGGTCGGAGGGCAGCCTCGTGTTTGGGGGGCGAACGTTAACAGTCGAGATGACCATGAGGAGCCAAGGGGCCGGCGGTTGAAACCGCGCCTAGAGGGCCCGCGGCCACGAAACCCGCCTGCGCGGGTTCGAGAGAGGAGAGCCGGCCGGAGTCGGTGACTTCGAGTGCGCGAAGGCGTGCTTTGCGCTTTGCGGTGGCGCGCAGCGACGCAATCCAGACGCGATTTCAACCGCCGGCCTGCTCCTGGTAGGGCGCGCTGTGGCTCCCCCTCTCCTCGCGGGAGAGGGGCCGGGGGGCGAGCTCGGTCCTCCCCTACCGTCTCCCCCCTCGCCGATCACGCGCCGAGCGCCGGCCGCCGCGCGCATCCTCGGCCTCCTCGCCGCGATCCGTCGTGCGCGCCCGCAGTTGCATGCGCACCGTCGTTCCCTCGAAGCCGAACGCCTCGCGCAGTTGGTTCTCCAGATAGCGCAGATACGAGAAGTGGAAGAGCTCCGGCTCGTTCACGAAAAAGACGAACGTCGGCGGGTTCACGTCCGCCTGCGTCGCGTAGAAGACCTTCGCCGCGCGTCCCTGCACCGCCGCCGGATGGTGCCGTTCGACGGCGCGGCGCACGACATCGTTGAGCTGCGCGGTGGGGATGCGCTGCTGTCGGATATCATAGATGCGCAGCGCGTGGTCAATGATCGGGCCGACGTGGTAGCGCGTCTTGGCGGCGGCGAACACGATCGGCGCGTAGGGCACGAACTTCAGGTGCTCGCGCACGGCCCGCTGATAGTCCTTCGCGTCCAGCAGCTCCATCTCGTCCGCGCTGAGCGGCTTATGGGTCGGCTCAAGGGAGACCACCGTATCCGGATCGGCCAGCAGCTCGGCTTCGCGGCGGCGCTCCTTCACCAGGTCCCACTTGTTGATGACGACAACGATGCCCTTCGCCGCCTCATGCACGTAGCCCGCGATGTGCGTATCCTGCGCCGTGATGCCCTCTACGCCGTCAATCATCAGCACCGCCACGTCGCAGCGGTCAATCGCCCGGTGCGCGCGCAGCGCGCTGTACTTCTCGACGCCCGCGCCGATGCGGCCGCGCCGCCGGATGCCCGCCGTGTCCAGCAGGACGACGCGCCGCCCGTCGTGCTCGACCTCCGTGTCAATCGTGTCGCGGGTGGTGCCAGGGATGTCGCTGACGATCACGCGGTCCTGATTGAGGATGGCGTTGACGAGCGAGGATTTGCCGGTGTTGGGGCGGCCCACAATCGCGATGCGCGGGAAGCCCGCGCCCAGGTCTTCCTCGTCGTCGCCGTCCGCGGGCGGCAGCGCCTCCGTCACGCAGTCCAGCAGGTCGCCACTGCCCGTGCCGGAGATCGAGGAGATCGTAATCGGCTCCCCTAGCCCCAGCTCGTAGAACTCGACCGCCTCCTGCCGGGTCTTGGCGTTGTCGGCCTTGTTCGCGCCCAGGACGACCGGCTTGCGCGAGCGCCGCAGCAGGTCGGCCACCTCGCGGTCAGAGGGGGTGACACCGTCACGCACATCCACGAGCATAATGATCACGTCCGCCTCTTCGACGGCAAGCTGCGCCTGCGCCGTGATGAGGTCGCTGAAGTCGCCGCTGCCGCCGATCTCGAGGCCGCCCGTATCAATCAACGTGAAGGTGCGCCCGTTCCACTCGCTGTCGGCGTAGATGCGGTCGCGCGTGGTGCCGGGCAGATCCTCGACGATGGCGACGCGCTCGCCGACGAGTTTATTGAAGAGCGTGGACTTGCCGACATTGGGGCGGCCCACGATGGCGACTAACGGTTTCAAAGTGGTTTGCTCACATTTCTGGGTGGCTTCGCCCCCTGCCCGCTGGGATGTCCTCACCCCCTGTCCCCCTCACCTCCACGGAGGTGAGGGGGAACCCAGGCCGGCGCGTCGCTTCGCTGGCTCCCCTTCCCCTCGGAAGGGGAAGGGGTGGGGGGGATGAGGACAGCCTACGGGCTGGACTTATAGGCGCGGAGCGCCGACAATAGAGCGCGCACAATCCATGCCCTTTACGCTGGCGCATTGTAGCACATCACACCGCCCCTTCGAGCCGGTTGACGCAGCGATGTCCCTACCGGCGCCCGTCGAACGATTGAGATAACGAAGCTACGTACCTTCACCGATTGACAGACCTATGAGGAAGGGAAGCGCATGCGCGAGACCGCCGCGCCGACTCGGGCGCTGACGGACCAAGCGTTCGCGGAGCTGCTCAACCGCTATCAGTGGCCACTGTTCGCGTTTGTAGATGGCTTCCTGCACGAGGCGGAGATGTCGCGGGACCACGCGCAAGACGTGTTCTGCGACGCATGGCGCGCTGCCCAAACATCTACGCCGCCCTTCACACCCGCGCAAGACGACGCGGACCGGCGTCGCTGGCTCTATCACGCGGCGTACTGTCGTGTCGTCAACACCCTGCGGCGGCGCGGGCGCATACAGTGGCGCTCGCTCGATGCGGAGATGGAGGCCGGGGAAGAGTTCGCCGGTTCCGTCGCGGCGTTCGAGGACCAGGTAATCGAAGCGGAGGCGTTGAACCGCGCGCTGGATGGACTGAGCCCAGAGAGCCGCGCGTGTCTGCTCTTGAACGTCGTCCACTCGTTCACCGCGCCCGAAATCGCCCGCATCGTCGGCGTCACCACCGAGGCGGCCAAGAAGCGCCTCACCCGCGCAAAGCAGCAGTTGCGGACTCTCTATACCGAGCAGAATCCCGTAGATCAGGAGCGAATGCGTCCATGAGCACTCCGCGAGACTTCCCTGCATCGGTGTGCGCGCGGTTCGCTGACGCGCTCCCACTGTACACGAGCGGCGAACTGGACCCGGCGGAAACTGGCGCCCTGCGCGCCCATCTGGAGGTCTGCCCGGCCTGCCGCGCGCGGCTCTCCGGCTATGACGCGCTGGACGCCGCCGTGCGCCAGATCTACGGCGTTCCCCAGGCCGCCGCGCCATTTCTCAGCTTCGACACCATCGTCTCACGGTCCCTGAGCGCCGACCCGTCGCCCGACACCGCCGCGATCAGCGCGGAAGCGGGCGATACGCCAGCCGATACGTCGCGCATCGTCGCGTTCTCCGGCTGGGCCAGGCGACAATGGGACCGCCCCATACACGAGGAAGTTGTCATGTCAGATCTCAACGAGTCGCTGCCGCCGCCGGTCTCCACGGTGAGCCGCGCGACGCCACACCGTCATCGGGCGCGCAACATCGCGGCGGTGGCCGCCGTCGTGGCGCTGGTGGCGCTGGCCACCGCGATCTTCCAGGGCTTCGGCGGCTCTCACGGCGCGAATAAGTCGCGGGTGGGCAACCCGACCACACCACACAAGGGCGCGCTGAGCGCGTGGCAGAGCGTCGCGACCTACACGCCGGACCCCAGCACGGGCTTCGATGTGGTCAGCGTCGCGCCCAGCGATCCAGCCGTCGCCTACCGGGGCAGCGCGAAGCTCACACTGCAACGAACCCATGACGGCGGCGCGCACTGGACCACCCTGAGCGCGCCGACGCAGGATGTCAGCGCTGATCCCAACGCCAACGTGAGCATCCTGGTCAGTCCGCTGGACGCAAACACGGTCTACGCTCTGCTGAGCTCCAGCGACACGAATCCCAAATGTCCGAGGCCGATTCCTGGCATGAGCATTGGCGCGAAGATTGTCCTCTCCGGCGGCTACTCGTGCAACTTCGAGTACGTCAGTAAAGACGGCGGCGTCACCTGGCAATCCCTGAATCTGCCGGGCGCGGGAACCGTCGGTACGCCGAACAGCCCCACGAGCGCGTTCCAGGTCCAGGGAGGCTGGCTCTTCTCGCAGCTCACGCCCAACCTGAACGGGCCCGCGCCGATGGGCTATCGCCTGGTCAAGAGCAGCGACGGCGTGAACTGGCAGTACGCGGACGCGGCGCTGGCGCAGCACAGCCTGGTGGCGTCGCAGTTCGTGGCCTCGGCCAGCGGCGGCGAGATCTTCGCCGTGGCGGTTCCGGCCAATGCCACCAACGGCGACGGGCAGACCATCACGCCTGAGCTCTGGCACAGCGCGAACGCCGGCGGCTCCTGGACGGACATCGGCCCCTTCACGCAAGCGAGTGATCCATACTACGCGCAGTTGAGCGCGGTGACACTCAACTCCTCGAACGCGCCGCTGCTCTACGCCGCCGGTGAGGCGGCCAGCCGCGACCACCAGCAGCTTTCGGTCAGCGCGGACGACGGCCGCACCTGGCAGGCGACGCCCACGGCGGGACTGCCCGCGGATGTCGCGCAGCCCAGATCAACTTCGGCAACCTCAGCGACTTCGCCGACTCCAGCGCCGGAAATGCCTGGCGCGCGTGGGCCGAGTGTACAGCCCATCGGCGCGTTGGCGGACGGTTCGCTCGTTGTGGAGTATGCGCAGACGCTGCAGATTCCAATAGGGACGCCGCAGACCGGTGGCGGCGGCGCCTTCATGCTCTCGGACTCGCACGTCACGTACTATGCGCTGACGCCGGGCGCGAGCGCATGGACGCAACTGACGCCGAAGCTGGGCAACGGCTACGTGCAGGCGCAGTGGCTGACGCTGGGCAGGGGCGGCCAGCCGGCGGCGATCTACACGCTGGAATCCGTGACCAATCCCAACGCTCCCAGCAACACCACGGTCACATTGAGCCGCTGCACGCTGGGGTAGCATGCGGCTCGGATATACACACGCACAAGCGGGAGGCTGTGAACGGGTCCTCCCGTTCGTGCGATTGGGCGCGTCGCGGGAACATTCGAGGATCTCGTGTGATCGAAGGCCGGCGGATAAATCCGCGCCTATAGGGCGTCGCTACGCTCCGCCGCGAAGTGCGCCTGCGCGCACTCGGCTCAGAGCGAGACCCGCAAGCCACTGGCGCGCACCTCCACAAGTGGCGACCGGGCCGCTCGTACTCCGGCATGTTGACTGCGCGCTCCCTACGCGTGGGAGCCGGCGAGTGTCGCCTCGTCCAGGGCGCCGTGCTCCAAACGCACACGTGGGAGCGAGTTGGGCGGGCGGCGCGGCGCGGCGGTAGCCGGAGGAGGAGGAGCGCCAGTGACACCGGACGCGGCGAACATCTCCGGCGCGCGCAGAGAGGGCAACCCGCACATCGTGGGCATCTCCGGGATGCCGAGCGCTGGGACGGTTGGGAACGCGCGTTTGGCGTGTGGCTCCGATTGCCGCCTGTCCGCACTGCTCGCCAAAGCGGTTGATCGTCGCATGGCCCACGGTGGGGGTGTGAATGTAGGCGGGGTCTGTGTGGCCGGGGCCGGCAAGGCCAATGGGCTGGATCGCCGTGGCCGCTCAGGGGTGGGGAGTGAGGTCCGTGCGGGTGAGCCTGTCTGTTTGACCAACGCGCCAGTTCCGGCAATCAGCGCTCCCGTGACGGGCAGTAGCGATCCCGTGACCGTCGCCCGCCGCGCGGTGTCACGCTCGTCCGGCGTCAGCCGCCCATCAGACACGCTGCCCTGCGCATCGCTCACATGCGTCGGACCGGACCCCTCGGTCATCGCGTCGGCGACCTCGCGCGACATTCGCGCCGTCAGCGCCTCGATCACACGATCCAACGGCGTTCCCGTGGCGCTGGGCCAGATAGGCTGGCGACCGGAACGCATCACATAGATCGCGTCGGCAAGGCGGCGAGACTCATCGTCGGTGCGCGTGAGGGCGAATTCGCTCTGGCCCATGCGCGCCAGCCGTCCGATGAAGTGGTTGAGTGTATTGCCGAGCTGCCAGAGTTGGGCGTCGCGCAGTGGGCGGACTCGCGCGTGGAAGTTGCCGTTGGCAAGCTGGGTCAGCACCGCCTGCATCTGCGCCATGCCCTGCTGAAGCTCACGCTTGCGTTCCGCCTCCTCGTAGTTGCGTGTCGCCTCGCGCTGGCGGAGCCCCGCGAGCTCCTCCGCGTGGTCGGCTCGTTGCAGGGCGCGCGTCATGCCACTCACCAGCAGGTACGAGACCAGCGCGATGAAGATCTGCCCAAGGATGGGCGCGAGCAGCACGATATAGTTGTTGCTGACGCGAATCGTCACATACTCCTCGGTGTTCGGTTGGAGCATGAAGTCGAGCGGGACGAAGAGACACTGGCCCAGCACAAGCGGGAAGACGGCCAGCGGCGGCAGCAGCGCCACGGCGATCATCACCGGCGCGACAAAGAGCCAGATCAATTCGAGCTTCTGATCGGGGAGGAACCAGACGCCGGCGAGGAGCGAGACGTCCACCGCCGCGATGGCCAGCGCCGCCGTTACCCTGACCAGCCCCTTGCGGTTGGCCAGCAGCGCGCAGCCACTCATGCCGATGGCGAAGACGCCGGACAAGGTGAGGAAGGGCGTGTGAAGGGTCGTAGGCAGGGACAAGGCCGAGAGCAGCATCACGCCGGATAGAATCATGCTGGCCAGACGCCCCACTCGCGCGGACTCACGCTCGGCCAGGCTCGCGTCACTGGTCGGGTCGGGCGGACAGGTCGAGCGCAACCACCATGCGAGAAAACGGCGCGCGGCGCCAGGTCCGCGCTCCGGTCGCTCCGACGGTTCAGGGCAGGATACGCCGGCGGCGGCTTCCATATGTTCGCGCATATACCCGTCCTCTTGCTCCCACACGCGCCCGACAACCACCAAGCGACGCGACTCGACCGACCGCACGCGCACGCACGCACGCACGCGGCTCGCCAACGGGCGCCGAAACCACACGTGCTCTGGACGAGGCGGCAAAACCCAGCTATACTGGGCCAACAGGCGGACGGCAGCCAGGGCGATAACAGCCACCCTCGCGGCCACAAATCGCCGGCGCGAGGGCCGATATACGGATGGAGCGGTGATGGGCCAGGGTAAGCGGGACGCGGGTTTCGGGCGGCGGCGCCGTAGGAGCGTCG
>DATEGV010000316.1:0-3055 GCA_035279925.1 Ktedonobacterales bacterium
TCCGAGTCGAGGCACGCTCCTTGCATATGCCCAAATACGGATCGCTACGTTCGCCATTGATGCGCAGACCGTACCCCGATACGGTAGCATACAGGAAGACCGGGGGAGCAGCATGTGGGATGTTGAGCTACCAATTGAGGGTTGTTGTCCGGAGTGCGGCGCCGACCTCGCGACGACCGTGCGGATCCGCGCGACAACCGAATGGATCGCGCGCTACCGGCAGGACACTCGGCTGGCGCGCGGCATCAATCGCTCGGTGACGCAGCGGGTGCTGGAGCGCCACTCGGTTCGTTGCGCGGTGTCGCGCGCCACAGGCGCACAAGCTCCCCAGCGCGAGCGTTTCGCCGCGACGGCCTAGCCTCGTCAGTAGGGCTTACACTCCCATTCGCGCCAACTATACCCATCCCGCGAGAAGATCTCATACGCCGCATGGATGTTCGCGTTGTAATCGAACGGTGACTGCGACGCAAAGGAAGTGCCGTCCCACGTGCTCGGAAACAAGATCTGGAAGACGCCGGAGGCGTGGCTGTTGCCGATGGCGTAAGGATTGACGGCGTTCGGATCATAGCCTGATTCGCAGCGGGAGATGTTCAGCGCGCCCGGCGAGTACGGCCCGAAGACCGCGACGATCTCATTGATGATCGCCTGTTGGCCGGGATTCGAGCCGATGGGCGGTTGGTAGGGAACGGGCGTGGCTGTGGGTTTCGGGGTCGGCGTCGGCGTTGGGATCCACGGGACCGCGTTGGAGTAGGCGTGGAACGTGCTGGCAAAGGCGCCCACCTGTGAGAGCGGCGACGCCAGCGTGAGCGCGGTGAAGAGCGCCATCACTGAGACCATCGCGACGATGAACTGCGCCGCGAACGAGCGCGGCCTCACCCGGCGCGGCACCACGGGCATCTGAGTATGCAGGCGTGGCGGCTTCTTCGCTCCGCGAATCAACAGCGCCGCCGATTCGCCGTCCGCGGCCACGGCTACACGGCGGTCGTCGTTGACCACAGCGGGCAGGTTTGCCCCGGTGATCTCCGGTAATCCGATGGTCGGGCGTCCCGGCGCGTCCGTCTCGTCGCGGTCGCTCGCGGCAGAGACTTCCCCTGACTGCGCATGTGCGGACCGGCCCGCGGAGAGGCGATTCGACGAACCGCCGCGCGCGGGACCGAGAGTAGGACGCTGGGCCCGGCTCGCGGAGGTCGAGGCGTCGGTGGGCCGGGGGGCGAGCGTGCGGCGCGCATATGTCGTCTGTGAGGAGAGCGTGCTCTGCGTGGGTTCGTCGTCCGCTTCGTCCAGCGCGAAGGGCGGCAGGATGGGAACGGTGTGTTGCTGGGTCGCGCTGAGGGCGTCGGCCAGGGAGCCGGTGGAGGTCTCCGCGCCCGATTCGCGCGTGGTGTCGGCGTCCGGTTTGTTGTTCCCGCGCTCGTGCCGCGCCATGCCACCCACCCTTCCGGTCGTACCGCCCCGCGTCGCTCGGCATGCCGTGAAGAGTATGCCACCCGCCGCGAACGAGCGTCAATGGAGCCGCCCGCCATCTGGCCTGAAGGTACGGGGAGCGGGCGACTGGCGAAGGGTTACGCGGTGCGGCTCAGCCGCTTGCCCGCTTCATCCACCACGTGGAGCAGTTGATCTACGTCGAAGGGCTTTGCCAGCGTGCGCACGGCGAGGCTCGATAGCAGATTCGCAAAGGCGAGGGTGAGGGTCTTGCTGCTCGCCGTAACGAGGACGAAGGCATGGCGCGAGGAGAGTTGGTGATCCGCCGCGACGGCGCCCAACACACCGGCCCCATCCAGCCCCGGCATCATCAGATCCAGCAGCACGACGGACGGCTTGGAGGATGTGCGTAGGGTGCGCAGCGCGGCGAGACCGTCGGGGGCCTCGTCAACCTCGTACCCGACATCTTCGAGCGCAAATCGCACTGTTTCTCGAATGGCATCGTCGTCGTCAACGATGAGCACTCGCGCTCGCGCAGCCATGCACGCTCCCATATTCTTGCTCTGGAGACGCTACCCGCGCTGGCTCGCCTCGGCATTCGACACCATTGTAATGGACTTCGACACCATTGTAATGGACTACGAGCCACTGTTACCAACGGTGGCGTCGGAACCGAGTACACTCGCCATGGCGTGTTTCACCGACAGGTGGACACATGAGGCATAACGAACGGGCGGTCACATCACGCGCGATGGGTCCCCCAAATGGCGACCGCGCGCTGTGACGTGGTTGTGATGCGGACCTACTTGACGTCTGATAGCTCAGCATCTAGACTTTCGTACACCACCCGTAGTACTAAGGACAGCGTCCCTCGCGACAGTCGCATCAAGGAATAGGAGCGACCGCAATGCAAGCCACGTGTACGACACCGCGCGACCTCTCGGTCTTGTTCGCCCGGCTGATAGACGTCGAGCGCCACTCGACGACACAGGAATGGTGGATGTATGGCCGCGTTCTGCCCGAGGCGCGCAACATTGCCGAGGTCATCAGCCTGCTGGCGGCCGCCCGCGCGGAACTGGGCCAATTGCTCGACGCGCTCGGCGTCCCGCACCCCGCCAAGCTGAACCATCCCGGAACCACCGAGCTGCGCTTTGCCCAGAGCTTCGCCGGCGACGGCGGCTGGGCGGCGGCGCATCGCGAGGAGGCGATCAGTGTGCTGCGCATGACCGCGATGGCCATGCCGCTCCTGCTCGCGCAATCGGCGCGCATCAGCTACTATCTCGCGGATAGCTCCTCGGCGACGAGCATCGTGCGGCGCTCACTCGCGCGCCTGGCCGAACGCCTCAACGAGATTCGCACGCTCGCCGCTGGATATTAGCGGGTAGCTGGATCTAACCCTGGATCCGCGGACCTCACCCCCTGCCCCCTCTCCCACGAGGAGAGGGGAACCCGATCCGCGAGCGACGTCGTGCCCCGCGAGGAGGCAGAGCGGAAGCTGGCGGCCGGCGGCTGAAGTCGCGCCTGGAGGGCGTCGCTGCGCTCCGCCACAAAGTCCGGCCAAGCCGGACTGGGAGACGCGACCCTGCCTGGCGCGGCTGCCTCTGCCGAACCCGCGCAGGCGGGTTTCGTGGCC
>DATEGV010000317.1:0-6529 GCA_035279925.1 Ktedonobacterales bacterium
GGCGCGTGTCCATTCCGGCGTCGTGCTGGACGACCTGTGCGCCCAGGCGGAGCGCCACCATCTCACCTTCGGGCCGGACCCCGCCACGCATGACCGCTGTACGCTTGGCGGGATGCTTGGCAACAACTCCTGCGGCGTGCATTCCGTCATGGCCGGCAAGACCTCCGACAATACCGAGGAACTCGACATTCTGACCTACGATGGGCTGCGGATGCGCGTCGGGCCAACCAGCGAGGAGGAACTGGCCATCATCATCGGAGAGGGCGGCCGTCGTGGCGCGATCTATGCCGCGCTGCGCGACCTGCGCGACCGCTACGCGACCCAGATACGCCAGCGGTTCCCAGACATTCCGCGCCGCGTCTCCGGCTTCAACCTGGAGGCGTTGCTACCGGAGCACGGCTTCCACGTCGCGCGGGCGCTCGTCGGCACGGAGAACACCTGCGTCACGATCCTCGAGGCGACGCTGCGGCTGGTCGAAAGCCCACCCGTGCGCCGACTGCTCGTGCTGGGCTATCCCGACGCCTTCATCGCCGCCGACCACGTGCCGGAGATCATGGCGCATCACCCTACCGGCCTGGAAGGCTTCGACGACCGTCTGGTGGATAACGTCGTCAGCAAGGGCGAGCGCGTGGCCGGAGTGCGGCTGCTGCCTGACGGCGGCGGCTGGCTGATGGTCGAGTTCGGCGGCGACACGAAGGACGACGCCAACGACAAAGCGCGCCGCCTGATGGAACAGCTCAGCAAGGAGAGCGACGCGCCCACCATGAACCTGGTGGACGACCCGCATGAGGCCGAGCAGATCTGGCTCGTGCGCGAATCGGGGCTGGGGGCCAGCGCCCGCGTTCCCGGGCACCGCGACACCTGGCCCGGCTGGGAGGATTCCGCCGTCGCGCCCGAGCAGATCGGCCAGTATCTGCGCGCGCTGCGCAAGCTGACCGACCGCTACGGCTACCAGAACGCGCTCTACGGCCACTTCGGCCAGGGCTGCGTCCACACCCGGATAGACTTCGACCTCAAGACGGCGCACGGCGTCGAGCAGTTCCGCTCATTCATGTTCGAGGCCGCCGACCTCTGCGTCCACTTCGGCGGGTCGCTCTCCGGCGAGCACGGTGACGGGCAGGCGCGCGGCGAGCTGCTCTCGCGTATGTACGGCGAGGAGCTTGTGCAGGCCTTCCGCGAGTTCAAGTTCATCTGGGACCCCGATGGCAAGATGAACCCCGGCAAGGTTGTGGACCCGTATCGCATGACCCAGAATCTGCGCCTGGGAACCGGTTACGAGCCGGCGCAGCCACGCACGCACTTCCGCTTCCCCGACGACGACGGCAGCTTCGCCCGCGCCACATTGCGCTGTGTTGGTGTGGGCAAATGCCGGCGGGAGGAAGGCGGTACGATGTGTCCCAGCTATATGGTCACGCGCCAGGAGCAGGACTCGACCCGCGGGCGGGCGCACCTGCTCCACGAGATGCTGACCGGCGACGTGATTCGCGACGGCTGGCGCGACGACTCCGTGCGCGCGGCGCTGGACCTGTGCCTCGCCTGCAAGGGCTGCAAGAAGGATTGCCCCGTCAATGTAGACATGGCGACCTACAAGGCCGAGTTCTACTCACATTACTACCAGGGCCGCCTGCGCCCTATCGCCGCATACAGCATGGGGCTGATCTACTGGTGGGCGCGTATCGCCAGGCGGGCGCCGCGCCTCGTGAACGCCGTCACCCACGCGCCGCTGCTGTCACGTGTCGTGAAGTCGCTGGGCGGCGTCGCGCAAGAGCGGGAGATGCCCGTCTTCGCGCCAGAGACCTTCAAGCAGTGGTATCGCCGCCGTGGGCCGCGCAACGCGGGGCGACCGCGCGTGCTGCTCTGGCCCGACACCTTCAACAACCACTTTCATCCGCAGACCGCCATCGCCGCGACTGAGGTACTCGAAGCCGCCGGCTTCCAGGTCATCGTCCCAGAGGCGTCGCTGTGTTGCGGGCGCCCGCTCTATGACTTCGGCATGCTAGACACGGCCAAGCGCCTGCTGCGGCAGATACTCGAGACGCTGCGTCCGGAGATCGAAGCGGGCATTCCCATCGTCGGCCTGGAGCCAAGCTGCGTGTCGGTCTTCCGCGACGAGCTGCGCAACCTCTTTCCCAACGATCAGGACGCGCAACGCCTGACGAAACAGTCGTTTCTGCTGAGCGAGTTTCTCGTCCACCACGCGCCCGGCTATGAGCCGCCGACGCTGAATCGCGCCGCCGTCGTCCACGGCCACTGCCACCACAAGTCGGTGCTCGGCTTTGGGGATGAGGAGACGCTGCTCAAAAAAATGGGGCTGGACTACCACACGTTGGACTCCGGCTGCTGTGGCATGGCCGGCGCGTTCGGCTTCGAGCGCGAGCACTACGATGTCTCGGTGGCCTGTGGTGAGCGCGTGCTGCTGCCGGCGGTCCGCGAGGCCCCGAAGGACGCGATCATCCTGACCGACGGCTTTAGCTGCCGCGAGCAGATCGAGCAGACGACAGATCGCACTGCGATGCATCTGGCACAGGTGTTGCAAATGGCATTACAGGAAGGCCCATCCGGTCCGACCGGCGGCTACCCCGAAGCGAGCTACACGCAGACCATCGCCACCCAGTCCACGTCCGCGAACACGGGTGTGCGGCGGCGCGTGGCGGCTGGCGCGGTGGTCTCGACCGTTGGCGCGGTGGCCCTGTTATGGACACGATGGCGAAGGGGGAGCAGACTGTGGCGATCATGACGCCTCAACGGCGCGAGACCAGGCGGGGCGACCTGTCGCTGGTCAGCGCGCTCACCGGCCTGGCGGAGAACACGCTCATCCAGCGCGTGCCGCGCCCAATCATCCGCGACGCCGTGCTCGTGGACCAGCACATCCGCGAGGGGCGCTTCCAGCGCAGCCTGGCGCTGATCGCGGGGCTCTCCGCGCTGCTGGGCGGCCTGGAGGTGACGCAGCAGCACTATCAGGGCAGCTATGGCCAGCGTGTCATGTACAGTCCCGTCTTCATCAGTCCATTCCTGCTGCTGGCGGGGGTCTGGGGCGCGTTCAATCGCCGCGTCGCGCGCACGCTGTTGCCGGTCAGCTCGCTCGTGCTGCTAGGCGACGGGATCATCGGCTTCGTCTTTCATATTCGCGGGGTGGCGCGCAAGCCCGGCGGCTGGCGCATCCCCGTCGTCAACGTCACGATGGGGCCGCCACTCTTCGCGCCGCTGCTGCTGGGCATCGGCGGGTTCCTCGGCCTGATCGCGACGTTCCTGCGGCGGGAGGACGACCCCGGCGTTGACCGCGCCACAAGTAAGGCGCCCACCCGTAGCCGCTGGCGGCGCTTCGTGCCGAGCAGTCTGCGCGCCGAGACGTTCAAAGTGGAGCACGAGATCCGCGAGGGCCGGTTCCAGAAGATGCTGGCCGGGGCCACAGCCGTCTCCGCCGTGCTAAACGGGATGGAGTCGCTGTACTCCCATTACAAGAACAATTTCCGCTATCGGAGCCAGTGGACGCCCGTCTTGCTCAGCCCGATCATCGCCATAGTGGGTGTCTGGGCGATCTTCAGTCGGCGTGTCGCCCGCACCGCGTTGCCGTTCGTCTCGCTGCTGGCCGCGCTGGACGGCGCGCTCGGCTTCATCTTTCACGCGCGCGGCATCGCCCGCCGGCCGGGTGGCATGAAGACGCCCGCTTATAACTTTCTGTACGGGCCGCCGATCTTCGCGCCGCTGCTCTTCGCGGCGACGGGTTTCCTGGGGCTGCTGGCGAGTCTGCTGCGGAGGGAGAAATAGCCGTGAAGATACGAGATCGCCTGCGCGAAGCGTCCACCCGCAACGGCCAGCGTCATGCCAACGAGGCGCAACCGGCGCATCAGGCGCGGCGCCCATATGAGACACAGCGATTGCCGGTGGACCCGAAGACGGGCCGGCCGATTCCGCCGCGCGCGCAACCCGGCTACTACCCCGGTTTCTCAACGCTCGCGCAGCAGGCGTACTGGGATAAGGCGACACGCGATGTGGTGCTGAACCGCGTGTATAACGTGCCGCCGCTGCGGTTCTTCACGCCCGTCGAGGTTCCGCTGGCGCAGGCGGTGGTTGACCGAGTGTTGCCGCAGGACGACCGCGACGACGCTCACAAGGTGCCGATCCTGAACTACATAGACGAGCGGCTGGCGCAGGGCCGCATAGACGGCTATCGCTTCGAGCAGATGCCGCCGGACGAGGAGGCGATGCGCATGGGGCTGCGCGGCATCGAGATGATCGCCCAGCATCTCTATGGCCAGCCGTTTGTGGAGCTGCGCCCGGACCAGCAGGACGCCGTCCTGCTCACGCTGCATGATGGGCAGCCGCCGGCGGGGCACGAGATCTGGGACCAGATGTCGGTCAAGCATTTCTGGCTGCTGCTCGTACAGGACTGCGCCGACGCCTACTATGCGCATCCCTACGCCTGGGATGAGATCGGCTTCGGCGGGCCGGCCTACCCGCGCGGCTACATGCGCCTGGAGAACGGGCAACGCGAGCCGTGGGAGGTGGACGAGCGACGCTATGAGTGGTCGCCGCCGCCGTTCTCGCTCTCCGGCGGGTACACCAATCTCGACAAGGAGTCGCCGAAGGAGCAGCAGTTGCAGACGCCGGGGCAGGGCGGGACACACTAGAGACGAGGATATCACGTGAAAAAGCCGCTGTTTGGCGCATTCGACGGCGCAAAGCCCGGCAAGCACATGCTCGGCCCGATCCAGACGCTAGACACACCGATGCGAACGTATGGGCCGGGCGAGGACGTTGACATCGTCATCGTTGGCGTCGGCTCGGCCGGTGGCGTGCTGCTGCAACGATTAGCGCGGGCGGGCCTGCGCGTGGTCGGCTTCGACGCCGGCCCGTTCTGGGACACCGAGCGCGACTGGGTGAGCGATGAGGCGGGTTCCCACAACCTGTACTGGAACGACCTGCGCATCACCGGCGGCAACGAGCCGATCACGCTGGGCGCCAACAACAGCGGCAAGGGCGTCGGCGGTGGCTCCGTCCACTGGGCCGGGTTTACGCCGCGCTTCCACCCCTCTGATTTCAGCGTGCGCACGGACACGGGCCTCGGCGCCGACTGGCCGATCACCTATCAGGACGTGAAGCCATTCTACGAGCTGATGGAGCGCGAGATTCCCGTGGCCGGCCCGGCGTACTACCCGTGGGGCGATCCGCATGGCTATCTCTACGGCCCGCATCCGATGGGCGGCCCGGGCGATGTGCTCATCAACGGCTGCACGAAGCTGGGCATCCCCGTGAGCATCGGCGGTCCAGTCGCCATCAACTCCGGCGCCTTTGCCGACCGGCCGCACTGCATCTACCGTGGATTCTGCATCCAGGGCTGCAAGGTGGGCGCGAAGCAGAGCACACTCGTCAGCCACGTTCCCGACGCCATCCGGCATGGCGCCGAGATTCGCGCGAACTGCATGGTGGCGCGGGTGAACCTGGGTAAAGACGGCAACGTGAGCGGCGTCACCTACTTTGACGAGCACGGCGTCGAGCACGAGCAGCGCGCCAGGCTCGTCATCATCAGCGGCTACTCCATCGAATCGCCGCGCCTGCTGCTGAACTCCGCCTGTGCGGGGCATGAGCAGGGACTGGCCAATTCGAGCGGGACCGTGGGCAAGTATCTAATGGTGCAGGCGGGCAACGTCGTGATGGGGCGCTTCGACGAGCTTGTGCGCATGTACAAGGCGCCACCGGCCCACGCGCTCACCGAGGAGTTCTATGAGACGGACCCGCATCGTGACTTCGTGCGTGGCTTCGCGATCCAGACCGTCGGGCCGCTACCCATCGCGTTCTCCAAGCAGATGATGGTGGCGAAAGGCGCCTGGGGCTGGGGCCTGCGCCGTGTGATGATGGACTATAACCACTGGTCGGCGGTGGGCTTCCTGGGCGAGCTGCTGCCGTGGGAGGACAACGGCGTGACGCTGGCGGAGGAGAAGGACCGTTACGGCCTGCCAGTGGCGAAGGTAACATACAATCTGCACGACAACGACAAGAAGCTGATACGCTTCGGCGTCGCCAAGACGATGGAGGTGATGGAGGCGGCCGGCGCGACGGAGGTGGTGCAGGAGCCGCGCTACGCGCACCTCGTCGGCGGGGCGCGGATGGGGCTGGACCCGCGCACATCCGTGGTGGACGGCTTCGGGCGCACGCACGATATCGCCAACCTGTTCGTCTGCGACGGCAGCATCTTCCCGACGCAAGGCTCGGCCAATCCCGGGCTGACGATCCAGGCCATCGCCGCTCGCACCGCGCAGTACATCATCGAGCAGGGCGAGAACGTGACGCGCCGCCCCACCCACACGATCCCAAACCCCAAGCCGCGCTACGATCTCTCGCCGAACGAGGATTCCGGGCGTGGTGTGCCGCGCCTCAAGTCGCGGACGCCGCGCGCGAAGGTGGGGCTGGGCGGCCTGGCTCCCGGGAAGAGCCGGCTGGTATGATGAGCCTCATCCCCGGTCGCATGTCCCGCATGACGGATGAGGGTACGGTTCACGCAGAGTTTAAGGGAGTGAAACGGAGTTAC
>DATEGV010000318.1:0-10022 GCA_035279925.1 Ktedonobacterales bacterium
CATCCCGGTCGGCGAGGGCGGCGTCCCGTGCGCCAAGGATCTGGTCCATGATCTCGGAGTCTATTGGTCCACCGACCTCAACGGGGGTCAACATCGGCACGCGCAGCACCTCGACCTGCCCGCCGGCCTCGATCTCCGCGAGCTGCTCCGTCAGCATGTCGAAAGCCTCCGCGAGCGTGCGAGTGCGCAGCTCGACATCGGCTCCGAAGTCCAGCAGGCGGCGTTCCAGGCGCTCACGATCACTCTGCGCGCGCGCCTCCCGCGCCAGCGACTCCTCGATGGCGTCGCGCGCCCGGCGCAGGTCAACGCCGGTGAGTTCAGCTTCCGCGCGCGCCAGTTCGGCCTCCGCGCGCGCCTCCTCCAGCGCCGCCAGGAGCGCGGGGTCCGGCTCCGCTGGGACCTCAACGACGGCTGGCCGCTCGAGCGTCCCCGTCTCGATGCGCTTGCGCGCGCTGGATCGCGTGAAGACGACGGCCGCGCCGGAGATCGCGCCGTCACGATACGTGGGATAGGCGGTGTAGGCGACAAGCAGTGGTTCGCCGTCGCTGCGCCAGATGATCTCCTCTTCCAGGCGGATGCCCTGACCCACCTGGATGGCCCGCGTGAGCGGACTCTCATCCTCCAGGTACTCCGTACCGTCGGCGCGGTGGTGATGCAGAAGCGCATGCAACGGCTGGCCGAGCAGGTCGGCCGCGGCGTATCCAAGCGTCTGGGTGGCCGCGGCGTTGACGTAGACGCAGCGCCCGTCCAGGTCCACAGCGAAGACGCCCTCGCCAAGCCAGTCCAGCAGCGCGGTATCCCCCGGCGCGGCGAATGGATCGTCGCCGGTTGGATCGGAGTCGGTCTCGATCTCTGGGGCTGACAGGTTGTTGGCGTGTTCGAGGTCGAGCTGATACGCCGTCAGTTCTGCCAGCTCGGCGAGCATCCGCTGCTCCGCGTCGCTCCAGATGCGATGGCTGAAGTCCGTGATGACGAAGGCGCCATGCAGCGACGCATAGGGAACGCTCACTGGCGCGCAGGTTAGGGCGACGGCGTTGAGGTCGCGCAGGGCGGCGTTGTCGTACAGGTCTGGATGTTTGCGCGCGTCCTCGAGGGTGAGCGCCCGCTCCAGCGCGACGGGATGCTCGCGGAAGGACTCCACGAAGATGCCGCGCAGGGGTCGCCACTCCTCGGAGGTGCTGACGCTGCACCGCACGCACCGGCCCTGCTCGTCCACGACGGTGATGATCGCGACAGGCGCGCGCAGGTAGAGCGCCGCGAGGTGGGTGATGCGGTCGAGCGGGTCTGATGCGAGATCAGGCGACGGAATATGCTCTGGCGCCTCTGGAGGGAGTTCTTCCTCCTGAAGCACCTCCTCCATGTCGGGTACGCCCGTGAAGTCGAACATGCGGGTGAGCATGCCGGTGTTGACGCGCGCCCGACCGTCGGCGGGGGCGGCGTCGCGGAAGAAGTCCGGCGGTTCCGGCAGTGCGGGGAGTGGGCCGGTGTCTACGTCCTCGATGGCCTGCCAGTCGTAGACGTCGGCGGGCGTCGGCGCACGGTAGGCCGTGTCGGTTGGGTCCGTCTGCCCGGCGCCCTCGCCGGTGTCGCGTCGGAACCATTCCGGCGCCCCGCCGGGGATGTAGGACGCGGGATAGCCCTCGTCGTAGTGTTGCATCGTGACCCCTCCCACTCAGTCGCCAGTGCGTCGCGCGCTCTGCTCTCGCAGGTAAGAAGCGCGCGGGCTACGCCGGTCGTCACATATCATCCGAATTTTGGTATCAACGTATTCGCGAGTGTCCGACCGTATGCGCGCAGGGGCGCGGGCGGATGTGCGGCTGAGTGGGCAAGGGCGGCGCCAGGCCGGGGAGAAATCGCTCGTTTCCGCGAAGTGATATGGATGAGGGGCTAGCCGGTGGCCGCGCGTTCCATCAAAACAGATATAGTGACATGCACCCCATCCCTACTGGGAAGGGGCTTCTCGGTTCGTCCCCACAGCTACCGCCGTGAGTCCCCGAAGGGCCTGCCCGGCCCATTGAATGTTTCTGGCCGCGTTCTCATCGCGGTCCAGGATAAGCCCGCAGTTCGCGCACATGTGGGTACGCACGCTCAACGTCTTGGGCGCGCGCTCACCACAGCCTGAACACTCCTGGCTGGTGTAGGCGGGGGGCACGGCTACGACTCGCTTGCCGGCGCATTCTGCCTTGCATGCGAGGATGATCCGAAACGCTGCCCACCCGGCATCAGTGATGCTCTTGGCGAGATGGCGGTTGCGGACCATGTTGGCCACCCGCAAATCTTCGAGGTAGATGGTGTCGTGGGCGCGCAGGAGAGACAGCGCGGTCTTGTGGTGGAAGTCGCACCGTTGCCGTTGGATTTTTTGATGCTTCCGCTTCAAGAGGGCTCCGGCCTTGCGGCGGCGCCTGCTGCCCGTCTTGCGCCGTGACACCCTTCGCTGGGCTTTGGCAAGCCGCTTCTCAGCACGGCGATAGTGGCGCGGGTTCTCTACCACCTCGCCCGTGGCGGTGATGAGGAACACCTTCAGCCCCACGTCTATGCCCGTCTCATGGCCCGTGAGGGGGAGCGGTTCAGTCGGTACTTCCGCACAGGAGATACACGCGTACCAGCCATCCGCCTCCTTGGCGATCGTGACGGTCTTGGGGGCGCCTGACAGCGGACGATGGAGCCGCAGCGGAATGCGGCCAATCTTCGACAGGCTCAGCACGCCACCGTCCAACACCACTCCGCCCCCGTACTGCGGATAGGTGAAGGAGTTGTAGCGGTTGCGCCCCTGAAAGCGCGGATAGCCGACGGCTCTTGGCTGCTCACCCGCCTTCACTCGGCGGAAGAACGCCTGGAACGCGCGTTCCACACGCAGGATGACATCCTGCATGACTTGCGCGTTGACCTCGGCGTATTCGGGGCAGGCAGCTTTCAGGTCCGGCAATTCGGCCTTCTGCTGGTAGTAGGTGACCGAGACGTGGCGGCGGTCCCACGCCGTCTTGCGTTCTTCGAGGGCGGTATTGTAGAGCGTGCGACAGCGCCACAAGACCTGCTCGAAGGCCCGCGCCTGTTCCGGCGTTGGCTTCAGTTTGTACTTGAAGGTCTTGCGCACCGTCTCACTCACCGGTCACTTGCCCTTCTGGCTCTCAACGTATCGCGTCACGGTTTCCAGGGTCACCCCGCCCCCCGTGCTCACAAAATAAGAGTTCGTCCACAGCGAGGGCAGGCGGCGCTTCAAAGACGGGAACTCCGTGCGCAAGGCATGCGAGCTATAGCCCTTGAGCAGCTTCACCAGCCGGTGCAGGCCGAATTGTGGGTCACATCCCATGAGCAGATGCACGTGGTCAGGCGCGACCTCCAGTTCGATGAGTTCCTGCCCCCAGCGTTCAATCTGCTCAGCAAGGATAGCCTTCAGCCGTTCATCTATCGGCGGCGTCAGCACCTTGCGCCGGTACTTGGGGCAGAACACCACATGATACCGGCAGACATAGACGACGTGATTGGTGCTGCGCATCTCTCTCATGCAGGCAGTAGAACACGGTAGATAGCACGGCGTCAACTATTGGTATCGTTGTGGCCGCGGGCCACCCGCCTTTCATCTCCAGAGCGAAAGCCAGGGGGTCTCAGCCGGTATCTGTGCTAGTATACGTCTATATGTTGCCCCGCGCATCTGGTGTTTGCCGCCTCCTGCGGTCAGGGGTATGAGCGCATGAGACCGCTGCCTTCGCCGTGGAGTCGCCGCATGATAATCGTTTGGTATGCGCTGCTGGGAGCGAGCGTCGTCACGGCGTTGCTGCTGGCGCTGCTCTATATCACCGCGGGCGCGAAACGCCCGGCCACCGCGATTGCGGCGCGCTGGGGTCTGCGGCTGTGGGTCGTCAACGTCGTTGTCTGCCTCGCGCTGCTCTACGTGGCGTTGCCCGCGATGACGGGTCCGTACTGGGGAGGACAGTGGCTGCTGTGGCCGTTGCTGATCTCCGGGTTCGTCGCGGTCGGCGGCGGCAGCCTGGCGCGGATCTGGCGGTCACTGGATACGCTGACGGAGCAGATCAATAGCGATGCGCCGCTACGATTCGGCGGCTATGGCTGGCGCAAGCGCACGCCGCGCGACGTGAAGCAACGGGCCTCGCGCCGCAAGACGCCGGCCACCAGCGGACGCGCGGGCCTGGCGGCCATCGCGGTGGCGCTGTGTGTCGGGGTGCTTGTGAATGGCGGCATCAGCTTGGCGACGACCTGGCTCCCGGGTGGACATACGGCGCTGGCCAATCTGGCGGCGATCACTCCGGAGGCCCCATCGGCGTCGCTGCCCGCGACCGACGTTCACCATCTCGTCGTCGTCTCGCGCGAGGTCGCCCTATATATCGGCCAGCAGGCGCTGACAAACGGCCCGCGGGACATTAGCTCGCTCTATCACACGGAGTTGACCGAATACACGCTGCAATCCGTCAATGATCATCTGTATTGGATCGCGCCGCTGGTCTACGACAACGTGTGGGCGAACGCGGGGTCATGGGAGAGTCCCGGTTACGTGGCGGTGGACGCGGAGAATCCGGACACCGTGGGCCTCGTACGCACGCAGTATCACCTGCGATACCTCATGGATTCGGTGCTCAATCGCGGCCTGCTGCGCCATGTCTATCTCAGCGGCTACACGACGAGCGACCTCGTGGACCCGACATTTCAGGTTGACGACAACTGGAATCCGTACTACACCGTTGATGCGATGCGGCCGACGCGCGGCTTCACCGGCGAGACGGTGGACAAAGTGTTGCTCGTTGACCCGCAGACGGGCGGCGTCACGGGCTATTCTCCCGCGAAGACGCCCGCCTGGGTGGATCGGACGATGCCCGCCACGTCGGTCCAGCAGTATGTGAGTTGGTGGGGCCAGTATTCGCGGCAAGTGGGATTCGACGCGAACGGCTCGAATCAGCAGGTTCCAACGTTCGGCAAGAATGAGGGGCCGGCCCTCGTCTACAACACCATCTCGCAGCCGGCGTGGATGCTGCCGATGACCAGCGCGGGCTCAAGCGGAACGACGACGGGGGTGACGCTCTTCGACGCGCGCTCGATGACGGGGCGGTACTACCCGATTCCCGGCCTGGGCCTGGGCGATGACGTGAAGACGCTGATCGAGGGGAGCGTGGTCAATACGCGCGGGTACAGCGCGAACGCCGTTCAACTCTGCGAGATAGACGGCGAGCCGACCTGGGTGGCGACGATGACACAGACCAACGCGACGGGCGTGACGTTTCAGGGCGTGGCGTTGGTGGACGCGCTCCAGCAGCGCAGCGCGAACGTCATCATGCAACCCACCAAGGATCAGGCGTTGGCCGCGTACGCGCAGTGGCTCGCGGTCAGCAGCCCGCAGCCGCAGAATCCCGGCCCCACCACCGCGACCGTCACGGTGAAGGGTCTGGTCGCCCGCATCTCTTCGGCCTCTCAAAACGGCGCGACGGTGTATTTCATCCTGCTGGATGGGCAGACGCGCATCTTCAAGGCGAGCCTGACGATCAGCGCGGAGTTGCCGCTGGTGCAGCCGGGCGACACGGTACAACTGGCGTACGAGGAGACGGGACAGAGCACGGTGACGGTGACGAGCTTCACGGATCTGAGCGTGCAGGTGACGACGCCGACACCCGTACCCTCGCCGACCGCGACGGCGACCAAGAGCGCGCGTCCCAGCCCGACGGCGACGCCGAAGGGGTAAGCGGACCTCACCCCCCCCGCCCCCTCTCCCATGAGGAGAGGGGGAGCCAGAGCCTCGGCGTGATGGCTTACCGCGAGTACGAGTCACCTCGCCCACGCGCGTTTCCGGAGCCGCCCGCGTCGCCCGTTCGCCGCGCGGCTCGTGGGGCGCCCGCCGTGTGGCGCTTGCGGAAGTCCGGCGCGTCAATCACGACGTTCTGAACGAGGCCGACGTCGGAGAGCCGCGAGGCGATGCGGTCGTCCATATGCGAGAGCAGGCGACTGTTGGTGGTGATAACCGTGGGCGTGCGGAAGTTGTAGCGATAGTTCAGTAGCTGAAACAGCTTCTCGGTGGCCCAGGCAGTGCCGTTCTCCGCGCCCAGATCGTCCAGCACGAGCAGTTCCACCTCACGGATGCGGTCGAAGAGCGCGTCATAGGTGAGTTCACTGTTGGGCGCGAAGGCGCCGCGCAGATGATCGAGCAGATCGGGCACGATGGAGAAGAAGACCGTATCGCCCTCATCCTCGCGCTGGTGGGCGATGGCGGCGGCCAGGTGCGTCTTGCCCGTGCCGTAGCCCCCCCGCAGGACCAGCCAGCCCTGCGGCTGCTCGGCGTACTCCATGCTCGCCCGAAACGCCTCCTCCAACCCCGGCGACACGCGCGCGTCGAAGCTGTCGAACGTCTTGTTGCTGAACGGCTCGAGGCTGGAGAGTTGGCGCAGGTCGCTGCGGCGCTGCTCCTCTTGCTGGCGCTCTTTGCATGAGCAGGCGACGGCCTTTCCGAACGCAGGATCGCCGACGGGCACGTCGAGCCGCACCCAGCCGGAACCGCCGCAGTGCGGGCAGACATCGGGATCGGATTGCTGGCGCAGACTCACACGGGGCGCGTCCTGCCCGCGGGCGGCGCGCGGACCCCGCGCGCGCGTCTCGGCCTGGCCGGCGGCGTATTGCTGGGCAAGCTCGCGCAGAGCCTGCGGCGCGGCTGTACGACCGGTCGCTCTCGCTGCGTGTTGGCTGTCTCCTCGGCTCGGCGTCGCCTCCCCGCGCGACGCGCTGGCGCGAGTGTCGCCACCTTGCTCACCGCTGACCTCGCCTGCCGGGTATGCGGTCGCCGTCCGCGCTTCACCACTGGCCAGAGTTGTCCGGCGTGAGGTCAGCGTCCGGCGTGGGAGCTCGAGGATGCGGTCGCTGTTGAGCGCGTCGGCGTTTGGCGCGGCCGGCGCATCCGGCTCGTTCGCGGCCGGCGGCTGCGCGTCTGGTAGGTGGCGATAGTGGCTGGCGGGCGCCATAGGCTTCGGCGTCGCGGCGGGCAGACCGGCGGGATTTGGCGTCATCCGTGGCCTGGGCGTGAGACGCCGGGCAAGCGGCGTGGTGGACGCGGCGCGCTGGAGACGGGCCGTCGGCATGGGCCGGGCGGGCGCGCTGGGCGTCGTCTCCGGCTTGGCGTCGGGGAGAAGCGGACCACGGGCGGCGCGGCGTCGGGTGGCGTTTTTCGCGAGAATATCACCCATGCGTTCCATATGGCTGCTCCCCCTTTCCCTCTGTCTTCCAGCGTCGCAAGATCGCGCGAATGTAGGACCAACGCCGCCGATTCTGCTGCAACGCCAACCGGAACGCCTCCTCGATCCACTCCGGTGGGTATTCCTCCGCGGCCTCGCGCAGCTCCTCGGCGAGCAACGGCGGCAGCAGGCCGATGTTCTGCTCATAGAGCGCGTAGATGGTCGGGCGCTCGACCTCGACGCTCAGGGTGTATGCGCGGTCGTGCGCGTGAACCGAGGGTCCTTCGAGATCGAGCAGAGTATCTGGTGACGTTTCGCCGCGCAGGAGCCGCGCCACGGCCAGCCGGCTGCGTTCGGTGTTGAAGAAATACCAACTGACAATCTCTTCATCCACCCGCACCCGCACGCGCAACAGCGACCCACGCGCATGGGCGGCGTCGAGCGCGGCGCGCAGCCGCTCCTCGATGGGCCGGGGATCGCTCTGCCGGCGCAGCGCGCGTCGCAGCAGTGGATCGCCCAGCAGCTCGCGGTCACTGGCGCAGCGCGGCTCGCCCCGCTTGCGGTAGAGCATCCAGAACAGGTGCAGCGTGACTTTGAGCTCGGTGGCGTCTTCGATCTCCGGGACGATGACGGTGAAGAACTGCTCCGGCAGCGGAACGTACGGGGTCTTGCCGGGCGGAAAGCCAGCGTAGGCAGGCATGTGCGGTCTCCCTTTCTGGCCTAGTAGTCCGGCGTCCGGAGCTCGAGGTCGCGGTAGCGGGTCTGCGCGGCCTGGAAGTATAAGCTGACCTGCCCGACGGGTCCGTTGCGGTGCTTGGCGATGATGATGTCGGCGATGTTCTTGCGGTCGGTGTCGGGGTTGTAGACTTCGTCGCGGTAGATGAACATGACGATATCCGAGTCCTGCTCGATGGCGCCGCTTTCTCTCAGGTCGCTTAGTTGCGGCTTCTTATCCTGCCGGCTCTCGACGGCGCGGGAGAGTTGCGAGAGCGCCAGCACCGGCACGTTCAGTTCGCGGGCCAGCCCCTTGAGGCCACGGCTGATCTCGGAGATCTCCTGCACGCGATTTTCGTGGCCCCGGCCCGCGCCGCTGCCCTGCATCAGTTGCAGGTAGTCCACGATCAGCAGTTGGAAGCCACGCTCCATCATCAGGCGCCGCGCCTTGCTGCGCATCTCGATCAGGGAGATGCCGGGCGTGTCGTCAATGAAGATGTTCAATTCGGAGAGGCGGCCCACCGACTCGCTGATGCGCTCCCACTCGTCGTCGTCAATGTAGCCAGTGCGCAGACGCTGCTGGTCCACGCCAGCGTCCATCGAGAGCAGGCGCGCGACAAGCTGCTCCTTGCTCATCTCCAGGCTGAAGATGGCGATGCTTTGGCCGAAGCGTAGGGCGGCATTGTGCGCCAGCGAGAGAGCGAGCGCCGTTTTACCAACCGCGGGCCGCGCAGCCAGTACTATCAGGTCGGACTTTTGCAGGCCGCCGGTCATCTTATCCAGGTCGGAGAAGCCCGTGCCGACGCCGACGATGGAGCCGCGCTGCTCGTGCAGGCGATCCAGCTTGTCAATGTACTCGCGCAGTGTCTCGCGGATGGGGTCGAAGTCCACGCGCGTGATGCGCTGGCTGACGTTGAAGACGAGCTTCTCCGCCTGTTCGAGGGCGGCGTTGGCGTCCGGCTCGTTGTAGGCGATGGCGGCGATCTGTCCCGCCGCGTGGATCAGCCGGCGCAGGATGGCCGTGCGCTCGACGATGTGGCCGTAGTAGTCAATGTTGGCGCTGGTCGGCACCTGATTGGCGAGCGAGCTGACATAGCTCACGCCGCCGATGTCATCCAGTTTGCCCTGGCGCGCTAGCTCATCGGTGAGGGTGATGAGGTCGGCCGGCTCCCCTGTCTCATAGAGGTCCAGCACCGCCTGGTAGATCGTACGGTGCGCCTCGCGGTAGAAGTCATCCGCCTTCAGGTAGTCCGCGACCTGCGCCGCCGCCTCGGGGTCAATCAGCAGGCTCCCCAGGACACCCGCCTCCGCCTCGACATTCTGCGGCAGCAGCTTCTCAACGGCCATTGCGACCACCCTCCGCGCCCTCGCTGTGCTGACTTTCGCGCTCGCGTCTTTCGGACTCAAACAGGTAGGGTGTCGTCCGCCGATGAGTAGAACGTCTATTCTACCGTATTATAGCATCGAAGCGGCGGCGTTACCTGCCGGAGATTCAGACGAAGGAGCACCGATCAGCGTACCTGAGCGTGGGCGGTTTGGCAATCGCCCGGCTTCTCCCGCTTATCCCCCGGTGGTGGATTTGTGGATAACTCGCCGGACTTCACCAGGCGGCGAGACCCCCATTTTCCGGCGTTCAGCTCAGCCGCTCGACATATGCTGAGCGCTTATCCACAGGCTCAGGGGAGATGTCCCAAGTTATCCACGACTTTTTCCACGGTCTTGTGCGCGACGGTTGGGCTAGCACAAGTAGCGGCGCGCGGTAATGTGTGGATGGCGACCTACAGTACCAGCGACTCGGCGCCGGCGGCATGGAAGGCGCGCGCGGGATCGAACGCGGCCAGGCTGATGCGCTGGCGCTCGAATGGGGCCGGCAGCGCCACGGAGCCGTCGGCGGCGACCTCACCCGTGACCAGCGCCTCCACCAGCGCGGCGGTGATGGGCGCGTGCATGATGCCGTGGCCGGAGAAGCCGGCCGCATGGATCAGGTTGGCCTGCCGCGTGTCGCGCCCGATGAGCGGATTGTGGTCGGGCGTCGTCCCATAGTAGCCGCTGGTGGTGGCGCTTAGGCCGCCGCAGTCCGCCAGGTCCGGCGCGAAGTCCGCGACCTGCTCAAGCGCGGCGTAGCCGAAGTTCTCCGTGCCG
>DATEGV010000319.1:0-7323 GCA_035279925.1 Ktedonobacterales bacterium
GACATCGCCTACGTCGCGGCGCTTGGCGATGGCTGGGGGCCCAATCCTGACCGCGGCGTCTACCGCACGCGCGATGGCGGCCGCACCTGGCAGAAGGTGCTGTTCAGGAGTGAGAATGCCGGCGCGATCGATCTCGTGCTCGATCCCACGAAGCCGAGCGTGCTCTACGCCACCACGCTCGAGATGCGCCGCTATCCGTGGGGGTTCCGCAGCGCCGGTCCCGGCACCGCCATCTACAAGTCCGTCGACGGCGGCGACACCTGGACCGATCTGAGCGGCAAGGCGGGTCTGCCGAAGGGCGACAAGGGCCGCATCGGCATTGCGCTGGCGCCGTCGCAGCCCGAGCGCGTGTGGGCCATCATCGATGCCGCCGGTGCCGATCAGGGGATCTACCGCAGCGACAACGGCGGCGAGAGCTGGACCCACCTCACCGACAACGCGGACCTCACGCAGCGGCCGTGGTACTACCATCACATCTTCGCCGATCCACAGGACGCCGAAACGGTCTGGGTCCTCAACGTGGAGGCGTGGAAGTCCACCGATGGCGGCAAGACCTTCAACACTGTGTCTGTTCCGCATGGCGACAACCACGACCTGTGGATTGACCCGCGTAACCCGCTGCGCATGATCGAAGGCAACGACGGCGGCGCGTGCGTCTCCTTCAATGGCGGCGACACCTGGTCCGACATCTACTCGCAACCAACCGCCGAGTTTTACCATGTGACGACGGACACGCGCGTTCCATATCGCGTCTATGGCGCGCAACAGGACAACACCACCATCAGCGTGCCGAGCCGCTCGAAACTCTCCGGCATCACCCGGATGGACTGGGACGAGATTGGCGGCGGCGAATCCGGGTACATCGCGGTGCGCCCCGACGACCCGAACATCGTTTTTGCCGGGAACTATCAGGGCTACCTGACACGCTACGACGCGCGCACAGGGCAGCAGCGGATCATTGACGTGTGGCCGCAGGTGCTCTCTGGCTGGTCGGCGAAGGAGGCCCGCTACCGTTTCCAATGGACCTATCCCATCATGCTCTCGCCACACGACCCCAACGTGCTCTACGTCACGGGCAACCACGTCTTCCGCTCCAACGACGAAGGCAGCAGTTGGGAGGAGATCAGCCCGGACTTGACACGAAACGATGAATCCACACTCGGTCCCTCTGGGGGCCCGATCACGAAGGACAACACCGGCGCGGAGTACTACGGCACGATTTTCGCGTTCGCGGAGTCGCCGAAGGAGCGCGGGGTGTTCTGGGCCGGCTCGGATGACGGACTTGTTCACGTGTCCCGCGACAATGGGGCGTCGTGGCAGGATGTGACGCCCAATGAACTGCCGAAATGGGCGCTCGTCAGCATCATCGAGCCGTCCCCGCACGATGCCGCGACGGCGTACGTGGCCGCCACCTGCTACAAGTCGGACGACTTCCACCCGTATCTCTTCAAGACCAATGACTACGGCAAGACCTGGTCGGCGATCACCACTGGCCTGCACGCGACAGACTTTACCCGCGCCATCCGTGAAGACCCTCAGCGGCGCGGCCTACTCTTCGCCGGCACGGAGACGGGCGTCCATGTCTCGTTCGACGACGGCGGCCACTGGCAGCCCCTGCGGATGAACCTGCCGATTGTGCCGATCCACGACCTCGTCATCAAGGACAACGACCTCGTGCTTGCGACCCACGGTCGGGCGTTCTGGATTCTCGACGACATCACCCCGCTGCGCCAGCTCGACGCGGCCGCCGCGCGCGGCAAGACGCTCCTCTTCAAGCCCATGACCGCGACGCGCTTCCAGTCCTCCGGTGGGTTCACCGTCGAAGGCTCCGGCAAGAATTACGACATGACTGGACCAGTGATGAACGTTGTCCGACCGGTCACCAAGCCGACGGGCGAGAAGTCACCGAAGTTCCTGACGGCCGGCCAAAACCCGCCAGATGGTGTGATCGTCGCGTACTACCTGCCGGAGAAGCCGGCAGGCGACGTCAAGCTGACCTTCCTGGATGAGCGCGACAACGAGATCAAATCCTTCACCAGCGAGGAGAAGAAAGACGCCGCGACCTCGACCTCGACCGCCGCGACGCTGCCACCGAGTGAACCGGGCGACAAGGAGGATGAGAAGAAAGAGCCGCGCGTGCCGAAGGAGGCGGGCGGCAACCGCTTCGTCTGGGATATGCGCTATCCTGACACGACGCGCGTCAAAGGCTACTCTGCCTCGGAAGGCGCGATGAAAGGTCCGCTGGCCAATCCCGGCGTATACAAGGTCCGGCTCACCGTGGGCGATCAATCGTACACTGAATCGTTCGATATCGTCAAAGACCCGCGTGTCTCGGCCAGCGGCGACGATCTCACCGCGCAGTTCGAGCTGCTCATGCGCATTCGGGATAAGCTCGAAGAGACCTACGTGACGATCAATGAGCTGCGTGACATACGCGCGCAGGCCGAAGCGTGGGAAAAGCGAGCCAAAGACGCGAAAGACGCGGAGAAGTTCGCCGGTGTGGCGAAGGCGGCGGCCGACCTCAAGGAGAAGCTTACCGCCACGGAAGAGAAGCTGATCCAGGCAAAGGCGAAGGGTCGGCAGGACGTGCTCAACTTCCCGGTCCGCCTGAATGCGCATCTCGCCTACCTAGGGGCAACGGTCGCGAGCGCGGATTTCCGACCGTCCAAGCAGGCGTATGAGGCGTTCGATGACCTTAGCAAGCAGGTTGACGAGGAGCTGGCGAAATATCGAGAGATCGTCGAGCGCGACGTGGCGGCGTTCTCGTCGGCGGTGCGCGAGGCCGATGTGCCGCCCATCGTAGCGCGCGCTCCCAAGAGAAACGAGTGATACGAGCGAGGTGACTGTATGGCTGAAGAATTTACCGCGCTCGTGGTTGAGGAGCGGGATGGGCGCACTGTGTCGTCCATCCAGTCGCTCCCCATGGAGAGACTCCCCCAGGGCGATGTGCTTGTGCGCGTCGCCTACTCCAGCCTGAACTACAAGGACGGGCTGGCGCTCACTGGCAAGGGGAAGATTATCCGGTCGTTTCCGATGGTTCCGGGGATAGACTTCGCAGGTACGGTGGCGGAATCGTCAAGCGCCGCATTCCGTGTGGGTGACCAGGTCGTGCTGACTGGCTGGGGCGTTGGCGAGCGCCACTGGGGCGGTTTCGCGCAGTTCGCGCGCGTGCCGGGAGAGTGGCTGACGCACCTGCGAGATGGACTGGACCCGCGCCAGGCGATGGGCATCGGGACGGCCGGCTTCACGGCGATGTTGAGTGTGATAGCCCTGGAGGACGCGGGTCTGACTCCGGGTGGTCGCGAGGCGCTGGTGACAGGCGCCTCCGGCGGGGTCGGCAGCGTCGCCGTCGCGGTCCTCGCGCGGCTGGGATTTGACGTGGTGGCTTCAACGGGCCGCGTGGAATCGCACGAGTATCTGCGCTCACTTGGGGCGAAGCAAATCATCGGGCGCGACGAGATTGCGCCGCCCGGCGGGCCGATGGCTTCGGAACGCTGGGCGGCGGCGATAGACACGGTCGGCGGCGAGACGCTGGCCAACGCGCTGCGAGCGGTGGCGCGCGGCGGCAGTGTCGCGGCGTGTGGCAATGTCGGCGGCGCGGCGCTCAATACGACGGTGCTGCCGTTCATACTGCGCGGCGTGCGGCTGCAGGGTATTGACTCCGTGATGTATCCCGCGGAGAGGCGCCCAGCGGTCTGGCGTCGCCTCGCCACTGAACTGCCAGCGGACGCGCGCGAGCTCATGCTTACCGAAATTGCGCTACGCGACGTTCCCCAGGCGGCGGAGGCCATCCTCCAGGGACATGTGCGCGGCCGCACGGTCGTGAATGTGAACGCCTGACGACGGCGCTACCGGCTGGAGAACGCCTGGATGCCGGTGATATCTCTGCCGACGATCAGGGACTGCACCGTGTCCGTGCCTTCGTAGGTGAAGACGGCCTCAATATCCGCGTGGTGCCGGGCGATGTGGTACTCCAGCAGGATGCCATTACCGCCAAGCATCTCGCGCGCCTCGGCCACCACCTCACGCGCCAGGCGCGCGTTGTTCATCTTTGCCAGCGACGCCATCGCCGCCGTCATCTTGCCTTCTTGTTGCAATTGGCTCAGACGCAGACAGAGCAACTGCATGGTGGTGACGTTCGCCAGCATGGAGGCGAGCTTCGTCTGGATGATCTGATAACTGGCGAGCGGCTTGCCGAACTGGATGCGTTCTTTCGTGTAGGCGCAGGCGATTTCGTACGCCGCGACCGCGTGACCGACCGCCTCCCACGCCACACCGGAGCGCGTCGCCGTCAGCACCTTCGCCGTGTCCTTGAATGTGCGGGCGTGGGCCAGCCGGTTCGCCGCCGGCACACGGACGCCGGTGAGGGTGATGTCCGCCTGCCAGACGGCGCGCTTGGCGACCTTACCTGTCATCACGGTCGGCTCGAATCCCGGCGCCCCTTTCTCAACGAGGAAGCCGCCGACGTTGCCGTCGTCGTCACGCGCCCACACCACGATAACATCCGCGAACGAGGCGTTGCCGATCCAGCGTTTGGCGCCGTCCAGGATGTAGGAGTCGCCCTCACGGTGGGCGCGCGTCTCCAGCGCGACGGCGTCGGACCCGTGCGTCGGCTCGGTGAGCGCAAAAGCGCCAATCGTCACCATGCGCGCCATCGGTGGCAGCCAACGCTGCTTCTGCTCCTCGGAACCGAGCATGGCGATGGAGCTCATAGCCAGGCCGGAATGGACGCCGAAGAACGTGCAGATGCTCGCGTCTCCACGCGCAAGCTCCAGGCCGATGAGTCCGGTCGCGATGGCGCTCATACCAGGGCACCCATAGCCTTCGATGCTGCCGCCCGCAAGTTTCAATCGCGCCAGTTTGGGGATGATCTCGAAGGGAAACTCCGCGCGCTCCCAGTAGTCGTTGATGATCGGAATGACCTCATGATCCGAGAACGCGCGCACGCGGTCACGAATATCGCGCTCCTGAGGCGTGAGCAGCTCATCCATCAGATAGAAGTCGGTGCCCTGTGCCTGCGACACATTTGCGGTCGTCATCCCGTTCCTCCTCGTAGCGAAGCCACCCGCGATTGAACCCATGGACTACGATCAAAGAGACGCATGGCTTCCCAGGCGTCAGCATGTCGCGCATCACTTCGATTGTACTGTGCCTGAGTCTTGCGTTGGCAAGCACAGCCATCACCCGAAGCGCGGACGATTGTAACGCGGCGGAGTACGGATGATGGCGGTGTAGCGGTCACAGTCGCACGCGGAAGGGGATAGTACACAGATGTCGAAGCGAGACGACGCCGCGCGCGAACGCATGGATGCGCCTGATGCGGACGTTGCCGCGCTGCGCCGCTCACTGGCCGACATTCGGCGGCTCAACGCGATGCTCGGCTGGACCACATTCACCACGCGCGCGGTCGCCGGCTATGTGCGCTCACGTGGATTGCGTGACGTGCGCCTGCTGGATGTCGCGTGCGGTTCGGCAGACATTCCGCGAGCCATCGCCCGGTGGGCCACGCGTGCGGGAGTCCGGGCCGATATTCTCGCGACGGACGCCAACCCGACCATGCTTGCTGTCGCCCGTGAAGTATGCGCTGGTATTGACACAATCCACTTCGAGGCGCGGGATGCGCTGGCGCTCCCCTATGAGCAGAGCAGTTTTGACATCGCGCTCTGTACCCTGGCGCTGCACCATTTTACCCCTGACGACGCGATCCGACTGCTACGCGAATTGGCCCGCGTTGGGCGACAAGTCTTCGTCTTCGACCTCGTGCGCTCGCGCCCGGCGTATGTTGGCGCCCTGGCCCTCACACGACTGGCGCGCATGGACCCCATGACGCGCTACGATGGACCTCTCTCCGTACGTCGCGCCTACACTGCCCCGGAGCTACGGGACATGGCCGTTCGCGCCGGCCTGAGCGAGCCGCGTGTCCGTGTCGCGATCCCGTTCCGCCTGAGCCTCAGCGCGCAAGGAGCCACGGAGCCGCAGCACCGGGGGGAGGCGGCGTCGTGACCAATGAGCGCTCAGGCGCGAACGCACATCTGTATGATGTCGCCGTTGTCGGCGCGGGCCCGGCGGGTTCCGCCACCGCGACCCATCTGGCGCGGGCTGGCCTGGATGTCGCGCTGGTAGACCGCGCCACGTTTCCGCGCGATAAGCCGTGCGCCGAATACCTCAGTCCCGCCGTCGAACCGCTGCTCGCCAACCTTGGCGCGCTGGCGGCTGTGGAAGCCACACATCCGGCCAGACTGCGCGGTTTCCGCGTCTTCGCTCCCGACGGGCGCATGTTTCAGGGCGACTTCGCGGGTGTTCGTGGCGACGACTCAACCGCAAACGGTACATCATCAGCGTTCGAGACCGGGCTGGCGGTACCCCGGACAATTCTGGACGCCGCACTGGTGGACGCCGCGCGCGACGCCGGCGCTGAAGCGCGCGAAAACTGGCGCTTGTCCGCGATCAACTGGGACGCGACGAAACGCGCGTGGCGACTCTCGGCCACCCGCGCGGGCGGCGAGGAGTCAATTTCGGCGCGGATACTCATCGGCGCGGATGGGGTGCATTCGTTGGTGGCGCGGCGGCTCGGCCTGCGGCTGGAGGCGCGGACGCGCAAGATCGCCATCGTCGCGCATCTGCGCGGCATCGAGGGGTTGAGCGAGTACGGTGAGATGCACGTCGCCAACCGCCGCTATGTCGGCATTGCGCCGATGGAGCCACCCTCCGATACGGCGCGGTGCAATGTGGCGATGGTGGTTGACGAGCGGCGTGAGGGACGCGCGTTGGCTGGCAAGCCGCAAGAGTATCTGCTGGAGGCGCTGAGCACATTCCCGCGCCTGCGTGGCCGTGTGGGCGCGCTGACGGTCGTGCGCCCCGCGCTCACGGCTAGCCGTCTCTCAAGTCGCGTGCGCCGCCGCTCAGCCGAAGCCGCGCTGCTCGTTGGCGACGCCGCCGGCTACTACGATCCGTTCACCGGCGAGGGGATATATCACGCCTTGCGGTCTGCTCAGATCGCGAGTTCAGTCATCGTGGAGGCGCTGGCGGCGGGCGATGTGAGCGCAAGCGCCTTCAATCGCTATGATCGGATGTCTGCCGCCGCGTTTCGGGGCAAACGCACCGTCGAGCTTGCCGTGCAGGCGGCCGTACAGTCGCCCGCGCTGATGTCGCATATCGCGGCGCGTTTGGAGAAACGCAAATCACTTGCCGACACCCTGGTCGCGGTGACGGGCGACTATCTCTCACCGGCGGCGGTGCTGCGTCCGGGCTACTTGCTGCGACTGGCGCTTTAGACTCACGACGCCGCGAATCGGGAGTATGACCGACGCGACGCGCTAGAAC
>DATEGV010000320.1:0-4484 GCA_035279925.1 Ktedonobacterales bacterium
CCCTGCAACACGTAGAGCGCGGCGAGTAACAGCGTGAAGACGGGATTCACATTCCAGACGAGCCGCAGGACACGCGGGAGGCTCGTGAACGCGGTCAGCACCTTCTTTGGGGTCAGTTCCGCCCCGTCCCTGGGGAGCCGCTGCCCGCCCAACCGCGCGAGCCGGGCTCGCACGCCGCGCCCCCACGCCTGATACTTCGCCATGTGCCATTTCTCCTACCCACCGAGCGGCGCCGTGGTATCCGCTGATGAGCGGAGCATAGCCGAGCAGCGGGACATCCGCTGTCATATAGACGAGGTCGCGCGGCCCACGTCAAGGGATTCGGGCGGGTTGAACGCAAGAACTGCCCGGATGTCCAGGGAGTGCGCCGCCGATTCAGCCAGTGTTGTCGAGAGTCTTGACCATGCGTATGTGGGGGTGTTGGTAGAGGACGGTCCGCTGGACCGCGACGAAGCGCTGCCGGGTATACAGCGCGATGGCCGGCGTGTTTCCCTCGGCGACATTGAGCGCGAGCTTCGCGTAGCCGCGCTGGAGGGCCTCCCGCTCCGCCGCCTCCAGCAGGCGCGTACCGATCCCGCGGCGCTCCCAATGTTTGAGCACGGCGAGCGCATCGAGATACCATTCATCGTCTGCCGCTTCGCGCGCGAGCCAGCTTCCCACGGCGGCGTTGAGTCGTGGCTCGTCGCGCCCACCAAAACTAAGGACCAGGCCGGCGACGTCTGACTCATGGACAGCGACCCGGATGCACTGATAGCTGAATCGGTTGTCATCCTGGCGGAAGTAGCCCTCTAACCGCTCTACGAATCCAGGCTCGTGATCTTCTCGCGGCGGATAGGTGACCTGGATATGCGTGTACGCTGAGTACAGCAGGAGCGCCGCTACCTGAGCGTCGGCGGGCCGCGCGGGGCTGATGTGAATGGCGCCGGCATCGGCCTTCATCGAGATGACTGTAGCGCGGAGCCACGAAGCCGCTGGACATCGCGCATGGGTGGGGCGCCGAAGAGGCTCTTGTATTCGCGATTGAAGTGCGCGGCGTCACGGTACCCCACCCGGAAAGCGGCGCTCGCGGCGTCGTACCCTTCGCTCAGCATCAGCCGTCGAGCCTCCTGAAGCCGGAGCCGCTTCTGGAACTGCAATGGGCTGTAGGCAGTGACGGCCTTGAACTGGTGATGGAACCCCGAGACACTCATTCCTAGCGCATGCGCCAGCTGCTCGACGCGCAACGGCTGATCGAAGTCGTGATGGAGCCGCGCCACCGCGCGGGTGATGGGTGAGGCAAAGCGGGCGCTGATCGCCAGACGCCGGAGCCGGTCGCCCTGCTCACCGAGGAGGAGGCGGTAGGCAATCTCCCGCGTGATCAGCGGCATGAGCGCCGGCGCTTCGTCGGGGCGCTCCATGAGCCGGGCGAGCCGCACCACAGCATCCAGGAGATTCGCGTCCAACGGACTGATGGCGATGGCGCGCTCCGTCGCGGGACCGGCAAGCACGGAGAGGCCAGCGTCTTCGATCACGGAGCCGACGAGGACAGGGTCGAGCTCCAGGCGGAGACTGAGATAGGGCTGCTCTCTGGACGCTTGAAGGACATGAGTGATCCAGGGAAGCTCGACGGTCGCGAGCAGATAGTGCGCGGGATCATACTGGTAGCGGCTCTCACCCAGCAGGAGTTCTTTGCTCCCCTGGGCGACCACGCACAGGGACGGCTTGACGACGGCGTGCAGCGGCTCCAGTGGCGTGGAGCGGCGGGACACGCTCAACCCCGGAACCGGCTCGACGACGCCATCCTGCCGAACAGCCGACGCAATCCGCTCGGCCAGCTCCTCGCGATTGGCCCGTGCGCGCTGCGCCTCGCGTTCCACCTGCCGATCCATCGTGTGCAGTGTCATCACAGCCATAGGAGCCTCCCGCGCGCCAGTTGTCTCGCCGAGCATGAAGACGCGCAGAATCATACAATCTTTGGCGACTATTGTGCAACGATCTCCCGCCGATGAACGCCTACAATCAACGCCGAAGAGCGCGAAGCCCGAGCGGCGCCGCGCCGCTAAAGCTGGACTATTCATCAAGGGAGGCAGATTCACGATGCGAGCAACTTTCATGTATGGCCCCGGCGATGTCCGGATCGAAACCGTCCCTGACCCAACAATCGTCGCGCCAACCGACGCCATCATCAGGCTACCGGCGACCTGTGTCTGCGGGTCTGACCTATGGCCCTACCGTGGGATTGACCCGATCACAGAGCCGATGCCGATGGGCCACGAATACGTCGGCATCGTCGAGGAGGTCGGCGGCGCGGTCAGAACCATCAAGCCCGGCCAGTTCGTCATCGGCTCGTTCTTCGCCTCGGATAACACCTGCCCCATCTGCCAGGCCGGCTACCAGAGCTCGTGTATCCATCGCGAGCACGTCGATGGCGCTCAGGCGCCTCTACTGCGCGTTCCCTTGGCCGACGGTTCCCTCGTCGCCACGCCAGATATCCCTTCGGATGACCTGATCCCGAGCTTCCTTGCCACCTCCGACGTGCTCGGCACTGGATGGTTCGGCGCGGTGGCGGCCGAGGCCGGCCCGGGCAAGACCGTCGCGGTGGTCGGTGATGGCGCTGTCGGTCTGCTCGCCGTGCTGGCGGCCAAGCAACTCGGAGCGGAGCGCATCATCGCGATGAGCCGGCACGAACCACGCCAGAAGCTCGCCATGGAGTATGGCGCGACCGACATCGTGACCGAGCGTGGCGACGCGGGGGTTGACCGGATCAAGGAGCTCACGGGCGGGCTCGGCGCGCACTCGGTTGTCGAGGCGGTCGGCACGCAAGAATCCATGATGCAGGCCGTCCGCTCCACCCGTCCCGGCGGCTCGGTCGGCTACGTCGGCGTCTCCCATGGAGTGGAGCTGCCCGGCGAGGAGCTGTTCTTCGCGGAGGTGCGTCTGCACGGCGGTCCCGCCCCGGTTCGGCGCTTCCTGCCTGAACTGATTGATCTGATCTGGAACGGGAAGATCAATCCCGGCAAGGTGTTCGACCTGGAACTGCCCCTGGAGCGGGTCGCCGAGGGCTATCGCGCCATGGATGAGCGCCGCGCCATCAAGGCGCTGCTGCGGCCGTAACGCGATTGCTTACCGCGTACGTGGCGGCCCTGATCCCGCGTCGGTCACGCTCGAACAGTACAGCCGCTTCATTCCCAAGGCATGACCGCCCGCGCTGACATGGGGATCCGAAGTGAACAGCAGTGAGCACGGATCGCCTCGATGGCAAGGTCGCGCAGGACAGCTAAACCAAGTGAGGAGGACACCATGCGGATCACCAGGAATTCGCTCGCGACCAACGCGGGTCCGAGCGAGTGGTTCACCGGAGCGGTCTACGTTGACACGGTGGCGACGCCGTCGGCGCAATCGCGCCTGAACGCGAGCAGCGTTCACTTCACGCCGGGCGCCCGGACGGCGTGGCACACGCACCCCAACGGGCAGACGATCTTCGTCACCGAGGGCGCGGGCCTCTGCCAGCGTCGCGGCGGCCCGGTCGAGACCATTCGCCCCGGCGACCGCGTCTTCGTCGAGCCAGGTGAGGACCACTGGCACGGCGCCGCTCCCAACCGCTTCATGACGCACATCGCGATGGTCGAGGTGGACGACGCCGGCAGCGCCGCGACCTGGGGCGCGCATGTCACCGACACGGAGTACAGCCAGCCGCCTGAGTAAACCCTCCGCGTCACCTGGTGGCGCCTCGTGGCAGCCGATCAGTTGGGTCATGCGAACCAGCGGCAATAGGTACCTCAAAGCTTGCCATGCGCGGCGCCGTCGCCTACAATACACCCGCTGAGCCAGCCGACAGCTATTCGCCGCAGGCGGCGCTGACACGGGGCTCCGGCGCGCAGAGAACCCTGCCACAGGAACCGCGGAAGGAGGCGTGTGGGCCGGACGGGCCGCTCGAATGGTTGAGCGGTCGGGTGTCCACGCGAGCAACGATGGGTACTTCACGAGATAGTTATCGCTCCGGGCCGGGGCGAGGTCGCCGCGTGAGCGGAGGACCCGAGCGCAGACTCGCCCTCTCCGGTCTCATTCACTCCACCATCACGTCGGTCCACGAGCGCGAACAGGCTCATAGCCGCCTCATCAACATCATCATTCTGGCGCAGGCGCTGCTCACCATCGCGATTGCGCCCGCCTACCTGGGCAGCCACATCGTAACCGGCTCGCTTATCAGCGTGGTGGCGACGCTCCTGATCTATCTCGCGGCCCTCGCCTTCAACCGTTTCTTCCATCGCCCCTCCACCGCGGCCTATATTCTCGTCATCGGCGGCCTGCTCGGCGTCTTCGCGCAGGCGCTCATTCCCGCCATCAACGGCCAATCCGTGCCGGCGGCGCAGGCGGCGCTGCTCTTTACGGCGGTGATCCTTGAGGCGGGCCTGCTCTTCGCGCCGGAGGTGACGCTGATCGTCGCGGCTACGACCACGACGCTGACCGCCTTCGTGATTCTGCTGGCGCTCGCGCAGGAGAAG
>DATEGV010000321.1:0-30247 GCA_035279925.1 Ktedonobacterales bacterium
GGTCTGCTCGGCGCCGTCGCGGCGCTCGCGTGGCGACTGAGCCACATCGAAGAACTGCTGCACGTCGTCGAGGAGGTCACCGACCACGGCGGCCACGTCAAGCGGTGATCGGCGATTACGGTCTAGAATGAGCCATCTGTCCAACTTCCTGTGCGACAAGCCATAACACTCCAGGCGCCTCGCGCAACTCTCATAGTGCGAAGGGGCGAGACCCCGGCGGCGACGCGAGGAGTGGGGCGATGCCCTCGACGCGCCGCGGCTGGTGTCCGCGCCACACGGTGAGCGCGCGATGAGGGTAGATGGAGATGGCGGGAACACGAACCACGGCGCAACATCCGCCGCTCTCCCCGGTAGCGTTGCCCGTGGATACAGTCGCAAAAGTACTGGTACGCTCTCCGGCCCACGACATGTGGGTTATTATCACCGCGCCGGTCGGGATACGCCGAGTGGACGGAGAGAGGCGCAGAACGGTGGAGATGAGCGGCGCCCGTGGTCGCGCGCATGAGATGGGTCCAGGTAACCAACCCGGTGAGACGAGTCGCGAGCGGCTGACCTGGCCGCCGGCCGTGCCGTTCGAGGTTGTGTTGCGTCGCGCGTGTGACCTGGACCAGGCCGCCATCAGTCTGCTCTACAAGCGGTTCCTCCCGGTCGTCTACCGCTATGCGATGGCGCGCGTGGGCGACCTGTACGCCGCCGAGGATGTGACCTCAGAGACATTTTTCGCGATGGTCGAAGGGATTGGGACCACGCGCGCCACCGATGAGCTCACCTTCGCCGCATGGATCCTGGGCATCGCGCGCAACAAGGTCGCCCTCCACTTTCGCGCGCTGCGGGCGCATCCCGAGCCGCGTCGCGAGCTGGCAGAGGACGCGCATCCCTTCACGACCGCCGAAGAGGCCGATCCGCTCGCCGTCATCACCGCCCGCGAAAGCTGGTCCGAGGTGGTGGCCGCCCTCAACTTGCTGACCGACGAGCAGCGAACCGTCGTCCTCTATCGCTGCATTCTGGGCTATCCGACCGAAGACGTGGCGCGCCTCATGGAGAAGCAACCGGGAACCATTCGCGCGTTGCAGTTCCGGGCGCTGGCGTCATTGGACCGGCATCTGAACGCGCAGCGCCCGACACGCACGGCCGGCGCGGACCGGCAGGCGAAGCCGCACGCGGCGCCACAGGGGAGGAAGGGCAATGCTTCCAGACGATAGACTGGACGCCCTGCTCACTTCCCTGGACGAGGGCAGGCTGCAACCCGCTGACGTAGACCCCGACCTGTTGCCGCTCGTGAAGGTGGCGCGTCGGCTGTCTCACCTCGACTCGGCCGCGCCGTCGCCCGATTTCGCGTCCGACCTACACAGCAGGCTGGTGGCCCGCACGGCCGCGCTCCAGGCGCGACAGGCCGACTTCGCCGATGTGACGCTGCCCGGCCAGAGCTACGCTCCCGAGGACATGACCGTGCCGCTGGCGACGCGCCCACTTGGCAACGCGCCGATCCAGCGCGACACGTGGCCTACCCTCTCGCCGGGCGTCGGCGTCGTGGACCGCCATGCGCGGAGGCCGCGACGTACCCATCGGTCCCGCCTCTTCTGGCAGGGACTCGCGGCGGCAGTGGTGTTTCTCGTCTGCGGCGGCACGTTTGGCGTCGCGGCGTTCGCGCAACCGGGGAACCCGCTCTACGGTCTGCGGGCGCTCGAAAGCCACGTCGGCGTCGCCGTCGCGCCAACCGGCGCGGACCGTGCACAACAGCAACTCAACAGCGCCTCCGCCGCGCTCACTACGCTCGAAGGTGTCGTCACGCGGCACAGCGGCGACGCCGCCTATACGCAGGCGCTGGCGGGCGTGCGCAAGCAGGAAGCGGCGGCCTCGCAGGCGGTCGGCTCGCTCTCGTCGTCCTCGGCGTACCCGCAACTGCTCACCCAACTTCAGGGCGTCCAGGCGCGCGAACGCGCTGACTTGCGCCAGGCGCTACCGCTCGTCGGTTGGGAGAACCGGCTGGCGACGACACTCGCGCTCGGCGATCTTGGAGACACGATTCCGCGCATCACATCGGCCTCCGCGACCGAGGCGACCGGCGACGGCGGCGGGTCGTGGCGCGTCGAGATTCACGGCGGCGGCTTCCTGCCGGGCGCGACGCTCGTCGTCAACGGCCAGCCGGTCGGTACGGTTCTCTCCGTGACCCAGGACACGCTGCTGGCGACAATCCCGGCCGGCGCGATTGCTGGCGCGCCACACGCGCTCGGCGTCTCGAATACCGATGGGACGGCGGCGCAGACCGATCAGCTTGGTGTCCAGACGAGTGGCGACCAGCCGACTCCCGGCCCGGAAGCTACGCCGACCTCCGGTGACAACGGTGGCGGCGGTACGGGCGGTGGCGACCACAACGGCACACCGACGCCCAGCCCGCGAAAGTAGCGCGAGCCTAACCCTCCAGCCCATCCGCCACGGTCGAAGGGCGGGGAGCCAGAAGGGCCGCCTCACCCCCTGCCCCCCCGCTGCGCTCTGGCGCCGGCCCCGCAACGCCGGGCGTTGCTCCTCGCAGCAGTGCTGCTCGCGCCGTCGTGTCCCGTGCGCGGGCGAGGGGGAACTTAACCCGAAAGTCGCGTTGCTGGCTCCCCTTCCCTCCGCAGGGGGAAGGGGTTGGGGGATGAGGCAACCCTCGTCGAGCGGCCGCCTGACCCGTTCACTCCTCTAATGCAGGCGGATCGTCGGGGCGCTGAAGGTCGCGGCGACGAGATATTCGCCGTTGCGCAGCCGCCAATGGAGTGACGCGCACATTGCGCCGCGCGGCTGTCGCAGCGCCTCACGCGCCAGCGTGACCAGCGCCTGGTGGAAGCATTCACGCCACAATCGCATCGAATGGGGTATCCCTTTGCCGCGCGCGTAGCTGGCGTACTTCTCTGCCCATCGGCCCACCTGTTCAGCCGGAAAGCGCAGGGGAGCCGGCGCGTTCTCGGCGAGCTGGTCCGCGGCGGGCGGCTGTGTCGGCAGGGCCAGCAGGCGCGGCGGCGTGATCGGTCCGCGCGCCACGGCGACGAAGATATCATCGGAGCTAACGCAGGCCTCCGGCAGCGCCATCCAGGTCTCTGGCGCGTAGTCGTAGTCCATCGTCATCGTCGGCTCCCTTCATCACTTTGGCCCGTCGTGGCCCCGCGTCCGCGGCAGAATACCCACACGCAAAAGGCATGCCGATTTCGCGCCGCATGCGTGACGCCGCATCGAAACGGTATGATATGCTGGCGCCGCGTGGCGCTCTGGCTAATAAACCCTGATTGGACGGACTGGCGTGGCGGCAACTCTCCCTGAGCACGGACGCACGCGCAACGACTGGCGCAAACTACTGCTGTTCTTTACGCTGGCGGGTGTCGTCGAGAGTCAGGCGTTCGGCCACCTGGGCGCCTTCACTCCGCTCTTTCTGCAACAGTTGCGCGTGCCCAAGGGGCAGATCCCCACCTGGACCGGCATCCTCGCCGCGCTTCAATTCGTGATTGGGCTACCGCTGCTCCCGTTCTGGGGAGTCTGGGCAGACCGGTACAGCCGCAAGCTCATCATCGTGCGTAGCGCGTATATCGAGGGCATCCTGTTCTCCGTCGCCGCGTTCAGCCCGAATGTGTACGTGCTCGCCGTGGCGCGGCTACTGGGCGGCTTCGTCTTCGGCAATACGGGTGTGATGCTTGCCATGCTAGCGGACGCCACACCGCGCAAACGTCTTGGCCTCGCCGTCGGCATCGCCAGCGCCGGCTTCCCGCTGGGCGCCGCGATTGGTCCGTTTCTAGGCGGTATCGTCGCGCAGGGGCCAGGCATCCGCGTTTTGCTCTTTGGCGACGCCTGTCTCTCCGCCGCGATGGGCGTGGTGTTGACGCTAGTCATCCACGAGGAGCGACGACTCGCGGCCGCCACCGGCACTGTCCGCCAGCTTCTGCGCGCTGCCCTGCGCGACATCCTCTCCTCGCCGCTGATCGTGCGCCTGTTCCTGGTCTACTTCGTGGCGAGCTGGGGCATCTCTCTGGCTGTCCCATTCGTGCCGATACTGCTTCAACGCCTCTATACCGGCCCAACGGCGCAGCTTGCCGGCGTCATCGGCGGCACACTGGCGGGGGCGGGCATCGCCATGGCGATTACGACGCCGCTCTGGGGCCGGCTTGGTGACCTCATTGGACGCTGGCGCATCCTGCCGACCTGCCTGCTGGCGCTGGCGCTGGGCATCGCCGCCGAGGGCGCGTCGCCGACGCTGCGGTCTTTGCAGATCGCTATTGTCGCCATCGGCCTGTTCCAGGGCGGCATCGGCACGACGGTGATCGCGCTTTTGGCGCTGCTGGCCCCGGTGGAGCGCCGCGCCTCGATCCTCAACTTCTCGCTGATGCCGTCACAGCTCTCCTGGTTCGTCGGCCCGATCTCCGGGGCGGCGCTGGCGCACATCACACTGCGGCTGCCGTTCTTCGCGGGCGCGGGCATGCTGGCGCTGGCGGTGGCGCTCTCGACGCTGGCGGGGCTGACCGTGCGCCGGGCGGGCGCGGCTACGGGTACGGCGACGGGCGAGCAGGTGGCGTCAAGGAGCGCGTGACGGTGTGACGCGATGAACGCCGGTGTCTTGCGTTTTGCGCGACCGGCTGGATCGTCCACAGCGAGAATGGTCTGGTATGATGGAGCCGGCACGCTCCGTGGTACGCCCCAACGACGTTCTTACGCCGAACACCTCAAAGGAGATTCCCACGTGACAGCAGACGAGAAAAAGGCGACGAATAAGCCCGCGAAGGCGACCAAGGGGTTCACAGCCGAGGAAAAAGCCGCGATGCGGCAGCGCGCCCAGGAGCAGAAGGCGGAAGCGGGCAGGGCGGACGGAGAGGCCGAGGTGCTCGCAAAGATCGCCACACTGCCGGAGCCTGATCGCGCCATGGCCGAGCGGCTGCACGCGATCATCACTGCCAGCGCGCCGGGCCTCGCGCCGAAGACCTGGTACGGAATGCCCGCCTATGCCAAGGACGGCCAGATCGTCTGCTTCTTCCAAAGCGCGGAAAAGTTCAAGTCACGGTACGCGACGCTGGGTTTCAGCGACAAGGCGAATCTCGACGACGGCGCTATGTGGCCGAACGCCTACGCGCTTAAGGAGTTGACCGCCGCCGACGAGGCGAAGATCGCCGCGCTGGTGAAGAAAGCGGCGAGCTGAGGTCGTACCCTCCGCTTTTGTGTGGGGGTAACAACAGCCCACTGCCAGGGCCAGCATGGGCATGACGCCGCTCGCTCGACGCTGGCCGTGCGCTGGGGCGGCGATGGTGGCCTGGCTACCACTGGCGCGGATGGGGCCAGCCGCCCAACCAGCGCCATACCTGTCCATCCAGCCAACGCGCTCCTGTCCCTTTCGCCGGGCCGCGTCCCGTCGTGCGCGCCCTATGATACACCGTGATGACAGACGCGACACACCGACTACAAGAGGAGCGACGACGGCATGGACAACTACATCTGCGTCACCTGCGGCACACAGTACCCCGCGACGGACTCCGCGCCCGAACACTGCCCCATCTGCGAGGACGACCGCCAGTATATCGGCGCCAACGGCCAGCGCTGGACGACGCTCACCGCGATGCGTGACAGCGGCGGTTACAGCAACTCCGTCGAGGAGGTCGCGCCCGGCGTCTGGGGCATCGCCACGCAGCCGCGCTTCGCCATCGGCCAGCAGGCGCACCTTATCAGGACCCCTCTGGGCAACGTCCTGTGGGACTGCGTCTCCTATCTCGACGACGCCACGATCAACGCCGTCAACGAGCGCGGTGGGCTGGCCGCCATCGCCATCTCACATCCGCACTTCTACTCTAGTATGAACGCCTGGAGTGAGGCGTTCGGCGGCGCGCCCATCTACCTGCATAGCGACAACGAGCCGTGGGTCATGCGGCCCAGCCCCGCCATCCAGCACTGGTCCGAGGACGCGCGCGAAATCCTGCCCGGCGTCACGCTGATACGCTGCGGCGGCCACTTCCCCGGCAGCACGGCGCTGCACTGGGCGGATGGCGCGCTCTTCACCGGCGACACGATCACCGTCGTCAGCGACAAACGCTGGGTGAGCTTCATGTACAGCTTCCCGAACACCATCCCGACCGACGAGCGGAGCGTGCGCCGGATTGTCGCCGCCGTCGAGCCGTATCCCTTTTCGCGACTCTATGGCGGTTGGCGCGGCGATGTCATCGCGACCGACGCCAAGGGCGCGGTCATCCGCTCCGCCGAACGCTATATCCTTCATCTGCGCGGCGAGGCTGGCGAGAACAACACGCCACCGTCACGGCCGTAGGCGCACTTTCACGCGCCGGTGACTCCGCTGCCTTGACTCCTATCAGACGCCATGCTACGCTTGCTCGCACGCAACGTGATATGCGCCTGGTTCTCAAAGAGGAGAGCAGCTATGGGTCACCTCAACACCGGCGACACCGCGTTCATCCTGCTCAGCGCCGCCCTGGTCCTGCTCATGACGCCCGGCCTGGCCTTCTTCTATGGCGGGCTTGTCCGCCATAAAAACGTGCTGACCATTATGATGCAGAGTTACATCTCGATGGGCGTCGTCACGCTCCTGTGGGTATTATTCGGGTTCAGCCTTGCCTACAGTGGCGACCACGCCGGCCTCATCGGCGACTTCAGATTCGCCGGCCTGCATGATGTCGGCGTCGCGCCTAGCCATCTCTACGCGCCGACCGTTCCGTTTCTGGCGTTCTTTCTCTTCCAGCTCATGTTCGCCATCATCACGCCCGCGCTGATCAGCGGCGCCTTCGCGGACCGGGTGAGCTTCCGCGCGTATCTCATCTTCCTCGTGCTGTGGAGCGTGCTGGTCTACATCCCCTTCGTCCATTGGGTGTGGGGCGGCGGCTTCCTCGCGCAGTGGGGCGTGAAGGACTTCGCGGGCGGTATCGTGGTTCATCTGAGCGCCGGCATGGCCGCGCTGGCCTCCGTCTTCGTCGTTGGCAAACGTCGCGTCACCGCCTACGAGAAGTTCCTGCCCCATAACGTGCCCTTCGTGGCGCTGGGGGCTGGGCTGCTCTGGTTCGGCTGGTTCGGCTTCAACGGCGGCAGCGCCCTCGCCGCAAACGGCGTCGCCGCGGTCGCCTTCGTCAACACGAATAGCGCGGCGGCCGCGGGCATGGTGATGTGGCTGGCGCTGACATGGTGGCGGGAGAACCGGCCGAGTGTCACCGGCGCGATGACCGGAGCCGTGGCCGGACTTGCCACCGTCACACCCGCCGCCGGCTATGTGCCGCCGTGGGCCGCCATCGTGATCGGACTGCTCGCGGCCCTCGCCTGCTACGCCGCCATCCAGTTCCGTGTACGCCGCGATTGGGACGACGCGCTCGATGTGTGGGGCGTGCATGGCGTCGGCGGCGCGCTGGGTACGCTGCTGACAGGCGTCTTCGCCTTCGCCGCCATCAACAGCGTCAATGGCCTGTTCGCGGGGAACGGGCGCCAGCTTGGCGTGCAATTCGTGGGTGTCGCCATCGCCGCAGTCTACTCCTTCGCGGTGACGTACCTCATTCTGAAGGGGATCAACCGATTCGTGCCGGTGCGCGTCTCCGACGCGATCGAGGCGCGGGGGCTCGACGAGATCCTGCACGGCGAGCCGGCGTATCAGCCAGTAAGCGTTAGCGTCAGCGCGCCTGCCGTGACGGCGATACCAGGCGGGATGCGACCCAAGAGTCGGGTGAAGCCGTAGGGCCCTCTTGGATTATCTGCGCCACACCCGACAGAAGAATCCCCCTTCCCGCCGTAACGAGAAGGGGGACGATGACCGTCGGCCCTCCCGGCTCCCCCTCTCGTTGCGGGGCACGCCAGCGCGAGCGGCGTAGCCGCGAGGAGCAACGCCCGGCGTTGCGAAGCTGGCGCGAGAGCGTAGCGGAGGGGGTTAGGGGGTGCGGTCGGACGAGCCTAATCCTCCTCAGCCCAGGGGTTGACGCGCGTGATGAACGTGCCCCAGTTGGCTAGCGACGTGCGCGTGCCGCCGCAGGTGTTATCGACCTTGTACTGCGCGAGCGTGCAGGTCTGGCCGATATACTCGGCGGCGACCCAGATATTGCCGTCGGTGCCGGCGAATGCGGCGGAGTAGTCACCCCAACGCGCTACGCCATTGCCGTTATACTGCGCGTAGCCGGTGAAGCCGTCCTCAGGGCCGATACCCGCGCCGGCGATGTGGACGTTGCCCGCCTTGCCGTCCTTGATCCGCACGTAGACGGCCGTAGGATAGTAGTCAGGCCCAGAGAGGCTCGCCGTCAGCACCGCCTGGCCGTCCTTCGTCACGCCGATTGACGGGAAGAACACATTATCCCCAGCGACGGAGACGTACCCCTGCTTGTCCACACCGGAGTTCAGCGCGCCATCGCGGAACGAAGGCTTCACGATGAAGTACGCGATGCCCGTGTCACCGCCCGCGAGTAGCGTATTGACGCCGGAGTAGAGCAGCCCGCGCGAGTAGACGACCTGGTTCATGCGGTCGTCGTTCGTGTTCAGGAACTCCAGCGGTTGACCGAGTGTCTGGCCCAGCGGATAGTTCCCGGCCTTCTGGCTGGCGGGGTTCGGCTGGCCGTAGACCTCGCTGCCGATGACCACGAACTGTATGCTGAGTGACGGCGACGAGCTATTCAGCGACTTCGTGCCGGTCATTGCCCAGGTCGCGATGCGGTTGTCGAAGGTATCCACGAACTGGAGCGCGCTCAGGAAGTACTCCGTGCCGTTATTGATGGTGGCGTACTCGCCGCCCGGCGGTGTCGTGGCCGGCTGCACGGAGTATGAGAGTCCACCGTACGGCGCGAGCGCCTGTGAGACGTCGAAATGCGCCACCAGCACACTGGACGCGCCGGAGGCCAGCGCCCACTTCGACATCGCATAGATCTGCGCGCCGTTGAAGCCGGGTCCGTGGATCGGGAACTCGTTGGTGCTGATGTACAGGCCGGTCGCGTCCAGGCCCAGCAGCGGCTGATCGCCGAAGCACGGGCAGCCTGCGCCGGACGGATCGGTCGTGTTAATCGCGTAGATGTTGTACGAGCCGGTGGGGCTGTTTGTCTGGCTGACGCCAATCAGCTCATACGACGGCGCTTCCATCACGCCGGTCGAGGGGTTGGTGCTGATGTAGAGGATCGTCACGAACCAGCGATGCGTCGGTTGGTCATAGAAGCAGCGCGGATCACTCAAGAACGGGCCATACTGGTTGTGCGTACCGCGAATGATCGCGGGCGGCAGACCGAAGAAGGCGTTCAGCGCCGTCGGGCCGGCGATCATGGCGTGATTCTCGGCCTTGTAGACGGCGAGCACGTCATTGACCGGCTCCATGACGAGCCCGTTCCCCTCGCAGAGTCCCTGGTCCGGCGGCTCCAGACTGTACTGGTTGCCGTTGCTTGCCGTGCGATTCTGATAGTGGTCGAGACCCGGGAAGCCGCTGGCTCCCTTGTTGCTCCCGGCGACCGTGTTCGGCGTCGGATTGGGCGCTACAAGCGTGGGCGCGGCGGTTCGCGCCGAACTGGCGCGCTGGCCGCTGTGGACGTCGCCCTCGACACCCTGCTGAATCTCCGGCGTGCCGACGGCGGCTGAGCCGGGCTGTGGGCGACCGATGGAGCCCGTGCCGATGCGGCTGATGTGCGAATAGACGGCGGTTGAGGTCACTTTGGTGGCGGCGTGCGCGCCAACAGGGACAACGCTGAGGATCATCATCGCGGCCATCGTGACGACGATGGCGAGGCGTCCGCTCACGCGGACGATGGTGCGGCGCAAAGCGCTTGAAAGCTGCATAGGACCTTCCTTCAACCTGCGTACCACTCCAATACAATCCCCTGGAAGTTGGCGTGCCGGCGGTCCGGCGCGTCCCTATGGTCTTGCTCGCGTTCCGAACGGTCCTCAAAACTCTGGCGGACCGTTCGCGTGTGGCCCCACTCCTTTCTCTCGTCGCCACCGGCGCGTATCCCCCGCGAAACCATCCACTGATCCATCAGTGTAGCCGGCCAGCGCGCTTGCGCATACGCAGCACGCGCCGCGCCAATTTTCACGCCTGCGGCCAAACGGAACGAAATCACGCCTTCACGGGGCATACGATCAGTTCTACGGACACAAGATATCGCCGCCCGCATGGCACGCGGCCGGGATTGACCGGCACACGACTTGCGACATCAGTCTTGCGCTTTTCATCGCGGCGCAGGTACAATGCCGCGCACAGGGAGCCGTCAATGGCGACGGCGTTCCCTCAGCGACTGTTTCGCCGACCCTTCAATGAAGAGGAGTGCCCGCATGCTCGCACGCGACATCATGACCCACGAAGTCATCGCCATCGCCCCCAGCGCGACGGTCCAGGACGTGGCCCGACTGCTTTCGGACTACCACATCAGCGGCGTCCCGGTGCTCGACCAGCAGGGTATGGTAGGCATTGTCACGGAGGCCGACATCATCGGCAAGGAAGGCGAGCAGGTCGCGCACATCATGACGCCCCGCGTCATCTCCGTGCGTGAGGACACGCCGGTGGACGAGGTCGCCCAGATTCTCACGAGCAATCGCTTCAAGCGCGTGCCGGTCCTGCGGGGTGAGCGTGTGGTGGGCATCGTCAGCCGCGCGAACATCGTACGGATGATCGCCAGCCGCTGGGTCTGCCCGATCTGCGGCTCCATTCAGCACGGGCGCATGCCGCAGGAGTGCTATTCCTGTGGTGGCGACGGCAGCCTGTTCGAGCGCGAGCTTGCCCCCCGAATGGAAATCTCCACGCGCGAATAACTCATCCTTCGTTCGACGACGCCGTCCGCCTGAACCCGCATGTGCCATGGCATAGCGTGTAAACGGGTGAGGCGGCGTCACGACTCCCGGGCATGAGCGCATGGCGGAGATGGCGCCGGCCGCGCGCCAAACCTCCGCGGGCGTCACGTTTTGCCGCGCGCGTTCGTTTGTACTGTGGACGACGCACCCCCGAAGAAGGACACGTACGATGGCAGACTCATTTCAGGCGAACGAAGACGCAACATCGGAAACGCGATCACCTTCTGTTCCCCTGGATGACACCCCGACACTGCCACTCAGCGCACCCTCAGATCCGCGTCCTCCCGCCGTCACGAAGCGCCTGAGAAGGCGGAGCCATCGGCGCCTATGGATCGCGCTCGCCTGCGTGGCCTTGCTCTGTGTGGCCGGGGTCGGGGTGGCCACCGCTACCTATGTGCATGGGCAATTGCGGCAGCCGGAACGCGCCGCCACCGCGTTCTGCGCAGATCTCACCGCGCAGCGGTACGCCGACGCCTATGCGCTCTTCTCCGCGAACCTGCGCCGGCAGATCACCTCTACGCAGTTTCTCCAGGCGGCGCAGACGCTCGACACGCTGGAGGGGAGCCTGTCCGCGTGCCACTACTCCCACTACCAGTATAGTTTGGGCAGTAACGGGGCCAGCGCGGCGCTTACGCTCACCCGGACCAAACAGGGTATTCTTGCCGGGCCGCTGCGCCTAGTCCATGAGCGTGACGGCTGGAAGGTGGATACCCTGGATAACGGGCTGCTTGGAGTAGATCTCGGCGCGCTGAACGCCGCGCAGAGCTACTGCGCCGCGCTCCAGGCGCAGGATTACGCGGCGGCCTACAAGTCGCTGGGCGACCCTCTGCAAAAGACGACATCGCAGGCGGTGTATGTGGCCGACGCGCAGGCCCACGCCCAGGTTGACGGCGCGATTCAGTCCTGCGCGCTCACCGCTCTCGGCCACGGCGCCACCGCCTCCTCCGCCAGCTTCACCATCAGCATGGCGCGCGCCAAGCTAGGCGCACGCTCCGGCACACTCGCCCTCACCGCGACGCAGGGTGTCTGGCGCGTGACGAAGGTGGATGCGTCGCTGAGCGGCTCTGATCTTGGGGCGCTCTCGGCTGGCGCGGCGTTCTGCGGCGATCTCACCAATGGCGACTACAACGGAGCATACGGGCTGCTCTCGCCGGGCGCGCAGTCCACCTACTCGACCGCGCAATTCCAACAACAGTTCGCTGTCACCTCGATCCTGCGCTGGAACGGCTGCGCGCCAGACCTCTCAACGTATCAAGCGAGCGGTGACAAAGCGAGCTACAACGCCGCGCTCAAAGTGACGCGCACGGACACCGGCGCCTCCACCTCGCTCGTCTTCGCGCTGAACTTCGTGCGTTCGGGCAACGCCTGGAAGCTCGATTCGTGGATGCTCGTGACGGTGAGATAGCGCCGGCCCTACGCCATCAGTGCGACGAACCAGCCGAGCACGGCCCCGTAGAGTACGTGCATTAGCGCCCAATCCAGTGGCGGCAGGTGTTTGAACATCGGCCGGTCCACAAAGGGCAGCACGGCGTATTCCGAGACGCCGAAGGCGCAGATGCCGTAGACGACGCCGGAGCCGGGCACCATGGCGAAGCGCACGTCGGGTTTGAAGTTCGTCAAGCCCAGACCGGCCATCATCACCGCGAAGGCGAAGCCAATAACCGCCGCGATGAGCAGATGCAGCGCCAGACCGAGAGCCGCGCTGGCCGGGCCGCCGTTCACCGCCGTCTCACCCCGCAGCGTTCCCGCCACCAGTTGCGGCGGCGTCAAAACGCTCCCAAAGCCGCGAAACGGCGCGAGCGTCATAATCCCGCCGATCATCACGCCACCCGCGATGAGTCCACCGATGATCCCCGCCAGCCAGATAGCCATCTGCGATCACTCCTTTTGCGCGCGTCCCACGCTTGCGCCGCGCCCCCGTCGTCTGCCGCGCGGGAAGCCTGCGGGTGAACTCCATTCACCGCCTACATATGGTCGCAGGGGATGTGCCAGTGGCGCGGGTTACTTGCGGGTCAACAGAAAGCCGCAGAACCAGACGACGGGCCATGACGCCGCGCAGACCCACGCCGCGCAGGCGAGCACCATGAATTCCTCCGGCGCGCCGGCTCGCTGGCGCAGGCGCAGCCAGCTCCACACCCCGAACGCGACGGCGGGCGCGGCAAACACGAGCGTCCATGCCGTCGAAAAGATGCCCCACCAGGCGAGCACCGCCAGAAAGCTCAGCGCGCCACTGACCCCGGCGAGGATCGCGGCAATGACCGCCTGAGCCTCCTCCAGACTGGTTCCCGGCCGCAGGGTGGAACGCCGCGACAGGGAGCCCTGGGCGATTACCGGGGCGGTGAGCGGCGTCGGCGGAACAGCGCGGACGGCGACCGCTGGCTTGCCGATCGGGGCGGGTGCGTCGGGGAGACGCGGGGTGATCGCCGCCGGTGTGACGACAGGGACACGCGGAACAACGGCGACTGGCGCCGCCGCTGGCGCGCGCGCGGGTTCCACCGGGAGCGGAGTAGCCACGAGCGGGAGCGGGGACACGACGAGAGACGGCGCGGACAGGGGAGCCTGCGTGGTCGGATCGTCCTGGCGCGGCTCCGCGTGTGATGTGTGCGGCTGCTCCGCCTCAGCCAGATTGACGAGGCGCAGTCCGTAGCCGCTCTCGTCGCTGGTAGGGCGCGCCTGGCTCGCGGTTGGATCATCCTCGACGGGCCCGCCACAGCGCATACAGAAACGCGCGGGCAGCGGATTCGCGGTGCCGCAACGGGTACACGGCACGAGCCGCTCGCCAAGGACCGTCTCCGGGTATTGCGTCGCCTGGTCGAGCGAGACGCGCGCGATTTGCAGGTCGTGCAGCAACTCCCGCATCGTCTGTTGCCGACCGACTGGGTCCATCGTCATGGCGCGCAACACCGCCGCTTGCGTGACGGAACTGATGTGGTGATTGAGCGCCCGCGGCTCTGGGAGGGCGTGCGCGCGCAACCGCGCGGGCGACTCCGTGGGCTGGTAGCCGGTAAGTAGATAGAAAAGCGTGGCGCCCATGCCGTAAACGTCCGTGCGCTGATCCGTCGCGCCAGACGCCTGATACTGTTCGGGCGGCGCATAGCCGGGAGTGAATGCGAGCGCCGCGCCGATGGTGTTCGTTCCCTGGCTGAACAGTTTTGCCAGGCCCAGGTCTATCAGGATAGGGATGCCCTTGCGCGTGATCTTGATATTGGCGGGCTTCACGTCGCGGTGAATGATTGGCGTGGGTTGGGAGTGCAGGGCCTGCACGGCGTCGCAGATGGGGAGTATCCAGTCAAGCACCTGCCGCTCGGCCAGGGGATGGCCTGTGGAGCGAATGTGCCGGATGGCGATCTCCTCGACGGTCTGACCATCCACATAGTCCATCACGAGGTAAAAGCGGCCCGCTTGCTCGAAGACGGCATAGCCGCGCACGAGGTTTGGGTGGCGCGCGTTGAGGATGAACTCGGCTTCCAGGCGGAACTGCTGCGCCGTCTGCGGGTCGCGGTAGAACGCTTCCTTGATTGCGCGGCGATGGCCAAGCACCTTGTCGTGGGCTTTATAGATATGGCCGAAACCGCCGCCGCCGATGTATCCCTGAACGAGATAGCGCCCACCAAGCAGCGTACCGGGTGGGAGCGCGGGCGGCTGCGCCGGTAGTGGCTGCTGCATGTCGCGTACTCCCCCTCTACGCTCCTCTCAGGTCTCGCGTTCGCGGTGCAGTATACACATCTGGGCGGTGGGCGGCAAGCGGAGGGGAATAATAGCCCGTGTGAGCGTGACGGACAGTTGCCCGCTTTACAATTGGCCACCCTTTAGGTAAGCTAACTCCCAACGAACCGGCTTCTTAAAGCTCGCGATCGAAAGCGTGCGACCGAGCGGTGGCGTGGCCATCGAGGTGGTGACGACATGAGCGCCATACAGGATGTCTCGACAGTCGTTGGACTCGCGTCAGGCGTGGTCGGACTGGTGAGTGGCGGCTTCGGACTGTACGATAGATTACACAAAAACGCGAAGAGGTCCGCTCCGGTGGCGGCAGGTCGCTATCCACCCGCTCCTCTGGCTCAGGCGCCTGCCGCTCGTCGCCCGGCGCCAGGTCTGCCGGAGTCTCTGCCGAACGTGCCCAAGTCCGCCGGTCAACGCTTGGGGCAGGGCAATCCGCCGCCACCCAGGGACTGGGCGCATCCGGGTCAGTTCTATGCGCCCGCTCCGGCGGCCGCTCCCGCGCCGCTCCAGCGCCGCTGGCTCACCCATCCGGGCATTCTCCTTGGCACGGCCCTGGTGTTTATCTTGTACGCCCTGGCTGGCCAGATCACCACGGCGCCCCCGACTTCGGGCGTCCGGCCGATTACCGGCGCTGTCGCCGTCACGCTGGTCATCCTCGCGCTGGGGCTGTACATCGCGACGGTGGTCGTCGCGGCGCGGCAGGCGTCTCGGCTCCATCGTTTCGGATGGATGTTCAGCATCGTCGTCATACTTGGATACGGAGTTCTGTGCTTTGGTCTATTCGGCCCGACCACACGCCCAGCACACGCGAAGTCCGTGGCTACGCCTCCCGCGCGATCACGGTAGCGGAGCCAGCGCCGCCGGAGGAGAATGCCGACGATCTCAGCGCCGGCTACAGGCGCGGCGTGCTGATGTGTAGAGGCGGGGTCGGGAATGGCGCGGGGTGATGGAACGGGGGAGGGCAGTTATGTCCACGCGATCTGAGTGGGTGGTTGGTGGGATTCTCGTCGCGCTCACCGTACTGAGCATCCTCGCCAGCATCTTGCGTATCGGGCAGGGCGGAGCCGTGAACCAATTGCGCGGCCTGTTTGGCCTCGTCTCTGTGGTCGCCCTCATCATTCTTGCCATTACGGTCGCGCTCATCTTCCACAACGTCCAGAGCAAACTGGGGCCGACGAACGCGCCAAATCTCGGAGTACCGGCGGGCAGCACGATTCCGCCGTTCTACCCTGACTTCGCCACGCCGACGACGCCGGTACTCGTGCGCTGAGCGGCGCCCCAATCCTCTCCCCCCGCCCGCCACGTTCCTGTGCGTTCAGGTGATCTTCAGCATACTCGCGCCGAACCTTCAACTGGCTCAGCTACCTTCATGGTGTTGATACCTCACCACCCCATCTGAAAGGGAGCAGGAGCCATGTTGAACAACCACCAAAACGACGCGCCCATCCTGTGGAACGCGCCTGTGAGCCAGCAAGCGCCCGTGCCAAGCGAACCGTATGCGCCCGCCGCTGACGCGCCGATTGTATCGTCCGCGCTGACGCCGCGATTTGTCGCCGCGGACCAATCCTTCAACGACATGTGGCGCGCGGACCTGGTTGGCCTGCCGCCGGCGCCGCCACCATATGACAACAGCAGCGGCGACGGAGAGTCACGGCGACGACGTAACGCCATACGCTACGCGATAGTGGCGCTGGCGCTGATGGCGACGCTGGCCGCAGGCGTTGGCATAGGGCGAGCGGCCGGGCGAACGGCGAAAACGACCATCGGCGCGGCGAGCAATCCGGTCGTCAGCGTCTCGACCAATATCACCAGCATCGAATCCTCGTTGAAAAGCGTCGCCACCGCCGTCACCCCGTCGGTCGTCGAGATTACGAGCGTCGCCAGCGGCCAGGAGGCGATCGGGTCCGGCGACATCCTCACCGCCAATGGCTACATCGTGACCAACGATCATGTCGTTGACGGCTACACGAGCTATACCGTCACGCTCTCCAACGGGACGACACTTTCGGCCACACTCGTCGGCACGGACCCACAGGATGATCTCGCCGTCATCAAAGTGAGCGCGAGCAACCTGCAACCGATCGCGTTCGCCGATTCCTCGAACCTCCAGGTTGGCGCGTTTGCAATCGCCATCGGCAACCCCTATGGGCAGCGCGATACGGCGACCTTCGGCACGGTCAGCGGCCTCAACCGCACTGAGAGCGAGAGTCCATCTGGACCCGCTGCACTACTCACGGGTCTGGTGCAGACGAGCGCGCCCATCGCCCCCGGCAACAGTGGCGGCGCGTTGGTGAACATGCAGGGCCAGCTCATCGGCATCCCGACGCTCGGCGCGACGAGCCAGCAGACCGACGCGACCGGCGCCACCACGACGGTCGGCTTCGCGATCCCCTCCAATGAGGTGAAGTCGGTCGCGCAGCAGCTCATCCAATCGGGCAAGGTGACGACGACAACGCAGGGTTTCCTCGGCGTCCAGGGCCAGGATGTGACGGCCGCGGTCGCCAGCGCCGATGGTCTTTCGGCGCAGAGCGGCGTGCTCGTGGCGGGATTCGCCAACGACGCGGTGGGCGCGAGTCCGGCGCAGGCGGCGGGTATGCGGAGCGGCGATGTGATCGTCGCGGTCAACGGCCAGAACATCACCGACAGCAGCGATCTAGCCGGGGCGGTCGCGAGCCAGGCTCCAGGGAAGGTGGTGACGGTGACGGTCGCGCGTGGCGCGAGTCAGGTCACGCTCAACGTGACGTTGGGGCAGCGCCCAGCGAACGCGTAATGTGGAGGGCGTGAAGGGAATCACGCCTGCCGGGCCGACGCCGCCTTTCGACGCGCCAACCTGTTCGAGCGTACAGCGAGCCAACTGGTCCAACGGGCAATGTGGGTGGGGCCGGACTTCGCTAGAGTCAGGTATGGAATGAACCCTCGTGAGACGGAGGCCATCCATGACACAACCAACCGTGACGCTAGGCGCCAGCGCGATGAGGATCACCCCTGTTGGCGTCGGAACGGCTCCCATTGGCTCGACGCCAGGCTGGCGCATCAACTGGGGACCACAGGACGAGGGTGACGCCATCCGGGCGATCCAGACCGCAATCGAGATGGGTGTCAACTGGATAGATACCGCGCCTTTCTACGGGTGGGGTCGAGCCGAGGAGATCGTGGGCAGGTCGGTCAGAGACAGGCGCGACCGCGTCTACATCTTCACCAAGTGCGGCACAGTCCAGGGTCAGCAGGGACAAGAGGTAGAGAATCTGACACCGGCGAGCATCCGGCGTGAAGTGGAGGCGAGTCTACGCCGCCTGCAAACCGACCATATTGATCTGCTGCAATTCCACGACTCCGACCTCGCGACCCCCATCGAAGAGTCGTGGGCGACGATGCAGGCGCTCATCGCTGAGGGCAAAGTGCGCTATGGCGGACTCTCCAACCATCCGATTCCCCTCGTGGAACGCGCGCGGACCGTCGGCCCGGTGGTGGCGCACCAGCACCAGTACAACATGCTCCATCGCGACATCGAGCGCGATATTCTGCCGTTCTCGCGCGAACGCGGCATCGGCGTGCTCGCCTGGTCGCCGCTGGCGAGTGGTTTCCTGATAGATAGCTTCGATCTGGCGCGTCTGACATCGGATGACTTCCGCCTGGGTAGTCCCTTCGCGCGGGAGCCACTCTGGTCGAAGCTTCAGGAACTCCGGGCGACGCTGCGGGCCATCGCGCACGGGCGTGGCAAGCGCATGGAGGAGCTGGCGATCGCCTGGCTGCTGAGCCAGCCCGGTCTCACCGGCGCAATTATCGGTGTGCGGGACGACCAGGAGGCGGCGCGGATGACGGGCGGGATGGAGTGGACGTTGACCGACGAGGAAGCCTCGGCCGTCGCGAATGCGCTTGCCGCGTGGGCGGAAGACTGAGCATGACGATACCGATGGGAATCTCTGAGTGGAGAGAGCCGAGGTATGCGCTCATCGCCGCACAGTTCCCACACGGGCGCTGGAACACTTCGTGGCCGCCGATACGCCGCCAGATAATGTGCGTATCGCCTTCATGGGGTGAACTGCCATATGCGAATGTGGCGCGCCCGTCGGCTGCCCAGGTCATTTCATACCCTCCAGGGAAGCCCTGGACTCCTTTGACGCGCAGCCCTTTGCGAAAGCCACGACCAGCTTTGAGATCCGCGACCATCTTCTTGTACGCAACCGCGAATAACAACGTGCGATCTTCCGTCATGCGCGCAAATCTCGAAGAAAGCCGGGCTCCGCGTCATACGTCGGCATCCCCGCACCCGTCCTCGTCATTCGCCAGGGCTTCCGCTCGCCGAATCTGCTCGTCACTTATGCCCAGTTGGTGGAGGAACTCGTCCTCGCTGAAGTAGCGTGGCGTAGTGTACGGGTCACGCAGCTCCTCGATCAATTGCGCGAGAAAGACAACCGCTGACTGACCGCGCGCTTCCGCCGCCTTTTCAACGGTGGCAAACTGATCGTCCGTAAGCTCAATGATTTTGCTCATGACCCTGGACACCCCTACTGGACACCAGTATGTGGAAATGTGGTGAATGCGTCTGACATACGATGAAATCGGGAGAAGTTTCTCTCATTGAGCGAAACGTTGGTGGCAGAGGCGTATGGGAGTCGAACCCACCCACGACACCTTGGGGCGCCGTGCAACCGTTTTGAAGACGGCGAGGCCCACCGGGACCCGTACACCTCCATGCGACGCCAGCGAACGGGCGTCGTCTATACTGTGCCACTCCGCGCGGTGGCGTGTCAATGACTCCCGCCACGGCGCGATCAACCGTGCGGTGGTTGAATGTGGTCTTGCCGCGCATCCTCGAAGCTCGCGCCCTCGACCAGCGCATCGCCAAACTGCGTGTGCTCCTGGATGGACTCCGCGAGATCCGCGTCCCTCAGGTTCGCCTCGCGCAGATTCGCCAGCCGCAGGTCCGCGCCGCGCAGATTCGCGCCGCGCAGATCCGCGTGTTGGAGCTTGTCCTCGCTCATGTTCGCGCCTTGCAGGTTTGCCCCCGCGAGGTTGGCCCCTTGCAGATCAGCCTGAGGCATATGCGCGCCCTTCAGGTTCTGATGGCTGAGTCGCGCCTGATTCAGCCTCGCCTGTTCAAGATCGGCCCCTTCCAGGTTCGCCCCTGTCAGGTCAGCGCCGCTGAGGTTAGCCCGCAGCGCGATGGCGCCACTGAGATCACAGCCCGTCAGGTCCGCGCCCGCCAAGTCGGCGAATTGGAGATTCGCGCGCGACAGATTGGCCGCGCGCAGCGTTGCCCCCGTCAGCTCCGCCTTGTGGAGCGTCGCCCCGCTTAGGTCCGCGCCCACCAGCGAGGCGGCGATGAAATTCGTGCCTTCGAGTCGCGCCGCATGCAGATGCGCTCCGTCCAGCCGCGCGCCGCGTAGATCCACCTCGGAGAGGTCAGCGCGCTCGAGCTGCGCCCCGCTGAAATCAACGCCCGCGAGCGTCGCCTTGCGCAGAATGGCACGGTCGAGCCGCGCGCCGGAGAAGTCACGTGTACCCTCGTCGTAGGCCGCCAGCAGCCTGGCCACCGTGTCAATGCTATCCATTGGTTGGTCCGTCCTCTCGTCATCCTTGCCGCCCAGCGTGGCGCCGTTCTTCCGGCAGGTGTGGGACGCAACATCCAGGCCAGCCGCAGCCGATTAGCGCCGCAGCCAGCGCGCCGGCGGATCGAGATGCGCGGTCGCGTTGAAGACGCGCAGCATCCCCGACGAGCGTCCGTCGTCGTCACGCCGCCACTCCACGACGCAGATGCTCGCCGTGTCCAGCCACATGCGATGCGCGCCGCCCGGTGCAAGCCCCAACGCCGCCGCCACCAGCGCCTTGATCGGGCCGACGTGGCTCGCCAGCGCCACCATCTCTCCCGCGTGAAGCGCGGCCAACCGATTCGCCAGGGCCACGATGCGCTCGCTCACGGCCGCCAGCGACTCGCCGTCCGGGGGAGGCGCTTCGCCGCGTTCCCAGGCCGCGAGTCGGTCCGCAGCCTCAGCGTGGACCTCGGCCCGGGTGCGGTTCTCCCAGGCGCCGAAATCCTGCTCACGCAGGGCAGGTTCGATGACGGGCGGCAACGCGAGCGCCGCGCCGATGATCGCGGCCGTGCGTCTGGCGCGCAGCAGTGGACTTGTATAGAGCGCGGCGAGTGGATAGCCGGCCAGTCCGCGCGCAAGCTGCTCCGCCTGCCGCTCACCCTCCGGCGTCAGCGGCGCGTCCGTGGACCCCAGATAGCGCAGCTCCCGGTTGCCCTCCGCTTCCCCGTGCCGCAGGAGGACGAACCGTGTCGCGCCGCTCACTGCGGTGTCGCCTCAGCGATGCTGAGACTGCGCATGATGTGGCGCTTGCCGCTGCCGAGCGTCCACGAGCCGAGGTCGCCGTTTTCGAGCCGCCGCCGGGCGAGAATCGCCGCGCCGATCTCCGGTGGGTGCAGCGGCGCCTGGAAGCGGATGTGTGGCGCCACCTGGCTGATCGCCCGGCGGAACGGCTCCGTCACCCACGGCGTGGACTTGAAGACGCTGCCGACCGTCGCCAGCGGGAACTCCGTCTCCGCCATGTTCAACTGGTGGATGATCGCCACCGCCTGCTCCGCGAGCTCGCGACCCGCGCCGGCAAGGATGTCGCGCGCCGTCACGTCACCGGCCTCGGCCGCCTCAGAGACCTGCATCGCGAACCCGGCAATCTCGAATTTGCCGAAGGCGGTGCTATCCACCAGGCGGCGCATCGCCTCCGCGTCGCGCACACCATACGCCGCGCCAAGCTTATCGGTCAGCAGCGTCGCCGTCGCCCGGCCGTCCATCGCCTTCATCGCGGCGCGGATCGCCTCACGCCCAATGGCGTAGCCGCTGCCGAAGTCGCCGAGGATGTAATCCCAGCCGTCCGTGCGCCAGAGTTCTCCGTGCGTGTTCATGCCGAGTCCCGTAGAGCCGGTGCCGGCGATGATGACGATGCCCGGCTGGACGGCGGTCGCGCCGGCCCACGCGCCCACGACATCGTTCTCCATGATGGTCGGCCCATCGTAACCCAGCGCCCGCACGGCCCGCTGCGGCACAGGCAGATCGAGATCGGTGTCGAACCCGGAGAGGCACATGCAGACGCCCGCCACCTCGTCAAGCGTGACCTCTGCGCCACGCAAAGCGTCGCGAATCGCGTTGGCGATGTTCATCCCCGCCGTTTCTATGCCTACCGAGCGGTGGTTTGCGGGGCCGGTGGTCGCCTGTCCGACGGGTCCCAATTCATCGCCGACGACCGCGGCGGTTGTCTTGGTGCCACCACCGTCAACACCTACGACATAGCGCATCTCGTGCCTCCTGAGGGGCCATCATGTCGCCCCACATCTATCTGTCATCGGCGCTTCCCCGCCGGCGTTCGTGTCGTGACGTGCGCTCCTACTGTGCCAGATGAAACGCCTCCGCGACCAGCGCCCGCACAGTGCGCTCGTCGGGTGGCGCCGGCAGTGGCTGCCCTGCCGATTGCTTTCTTAGCCAGAGCAGATACTCATGGTTGCCCTCGCGCCCGGTGATTGGTGAGAGCGCAAGGCCAGAAGCCGCAAGCGCCGGGCCGTTTTCCCCGGCGAGCCACTCCAGCAGACCGATGAGGACGCGCAGATGCACTTCGGGATCGCTGATGACGCCAGCGCCCCGGTCGGCCTCCGCGCGCCCCGCCTCGAACTGTGGCTTCACCAGCGCGACCACCCACCCGTTCGCGCCAAGCAGCGCGGCCACACGCGGCAACACCAGCCGCAGCGAGATGAACGACACGTCAATCACCGCGCAATCCGGCGGCTCGGGCAGCGACTCCACGTAGCGTATGTTGGTGCGATCCATCACGACGACTCGCGGATCAGTGCGTAGCGCCCAGGCGATCTGCCCGCGCCCGACATCTACCGCATAGACCCGCCGCGCGCCGCGTCGCAGCAATACGTCCGTAAAACCACCGGTCGAAGCGCCAACGTCGAGACAGACGCGACCCGCGGGATCGAGGGCGAACGCATCGAGGGCGGCTTCCAACTTCAGGCCGCCGCGACTGACGTAGCGCAATTCCGCGGCTGGACCCGCCAGCTCGATCGTCGCCGTGATCGACGTCAGCATGCCAGCCTTTGTCGCGGACTGTCCGTCCACCCGCACATCGCCGGCCATAATCAACGCCCGCGCGCGCTCTCGGCTCGGCGCCAGCCCACGCTCAACCACCAGCACGTCCAGTCGCTCGCGCGCGGCCCTACCCTGGGCGCGGCGCGGCGTCTCCGTATCGCGTGTCATGTCGTCTGTGTCGTCTCCACGTGACTCGCCGGCGTATTTCATCGCCAGCAGTGTAGCACGTGGCGCGGTATGCGCGACCACTCTGGCGGCTCAGACAGCGCGCACGAACCAACTATCCGATTCGAGCAGCGTCTCGATGTCGCCGTCGGCGCTAAACAGGCCATCCTGGTAGGCGAGCAGTCCGTCCAACTCGTAAGCCATGATGCGCATCCACAGATCAAAATCGCAGGTGACGCTGGCGGTTGGCGCCGGATGTGGGCCCATGCCGACGCAGAGCGCGCCGTTCTCGATGACGGCATGGCAGACGCCGCGCTGAGAGCCGGTAAACGTATATTGCAGCGCGGCGCATTTATCTCTGGCGCGCTCGCGAGAAAACGTCCGCTCCATCGAACGCAGATAACTTTCAATTGTCGGCATTTCCGTCCTCCACTTCCCCAGCGCGCACAACCTCAGACCGGAGCATATCTTCGAGTGTTTCGCGGCGGCGCACGAGTCGGGCTGTTCCCGCACGCATGAAAGCGACCGCCGGCCGTGGTATCCCGTTGTAATTGCTTGCCATTGGCAGATGATACGCGCCGCTGACGGGTATGCCGAGGAGGTCGCCGGCGCGTGCTCGGGGCAGCGCCACCTCGTCCGCCAGCGTATCCCCGGACTCGCAGTAGCGACCGACGACGCGCGCCGCCTCCTCGATGGGGTCATTCATGCGATTCGCAAGCGCCGCGTGATACCGCGCGCCATAGAGCGCCGGGCGCGGGTTGTCGCCCATACCGCCATCCACCGCGACCAGCGTGGGACCGTCGCGGATCACTTTGCGCGGCCCAACGGTATAGAGCGCGACGCCCGCCCGCGCCACGAGCGAACGCCCTGGCTCGACGATCAGGCGCATGGGATCGAGGGCGAGCCGCTCCGTCTCCTGTCGGAGCGCGCTGGTCACAGCCTCGGCGTACGCCGCGATCGAGGGGGATTGGTCATCCGGCGTGTAGGCGACGGAGAGGCCACCTCCGGGGCTGAGTTCGCGTATCGCGACGCCCGTTCGCTGCCGCAGGTCCGCCGCGAATCGCGCCAGCGCGCGTGTCACCGCCGCGAGCGCGCCGAGATCGGTGATCTGCGAGCCGACGTGAGCGTGCAGCCCGACGAGCCGCAGCGCGGGAGAACGGGCGGCGAGCGTGGCGGCGTCCCAGGCGTCGGCGCCCAGCGACAGGCCAAACTTCGACGCGGCGTACCCGGTCTGGATGTGCGCGTGCGTGTCAGTGAGTATGTTTGGGTTCACGCGCAGCCAGGTAGTCGCCACCGTGCCGCGTTCGCGCGCCAGCGACTCGAGCCGCGCTAGCTCCTCCACGCTGTCCACGACGATGCGCCCAACCCCAGTGTCCAGCGCGTAGGCAAGCTCCGCGTCAGGCTTGAAGTTCCCATGCAGGTGGATGCGTTGGGCGGCGAAGCCGGCGGCCAGCGCGACGCCAAGCTCACCGGCGGAGACGACATCCAGCTCCATGCCCTCCTCGGCGAGCAGCGCGCAGAGGGCGAGCGACATGTACGCCTTGCCGGCGTAGGCGACGGCCACATCTGGCCAGCGCGCGGTGAATTCTCGCTGGTAGGCGCGACACTGTGACCGGATCGTCGCCTCATCGTAGAGGTAGAGCGGAGTTCCGAATCGCCGCGCCAGTTCGGGGACATCCATACCGGCGATACGAAGCTGGCCCGCCGGGCTAACGGTGGCGGTCTCCGGCCAGAGATGCGCGTGTACTGGGGCAGGTACCTGTGGCATAGCTCACTCCCGCAAGGAACGCAAGCATGATACCATACGCGATAGAGAGCGGTGGCTGCCGCTTTCTCAACCGAAACGAGAGTGGATGCGTTGAGAACTGAAGGAGCGGGTGTCTCATCCAACGCGCGGCTACTCCTGCGGACAGACGGCGCTTCGCGGGGCAATCCTGGTCCGGCCGCCGCGGGCATCGTCATTGAGCGCGCCGACGGCACGTTGCTTGCTCGCGGGAAGAAATATCTGGGCCGACTCACCAACAACCAAGCCGAGTATCAGGCGCTGATTCTGGGCCTCAAGGCGGTCGCCGCGCGCTCGCCCGCGTCGGTCGCCGTCTACATGGACAGCGAACTGATCGTCAAACAGATGAATGGTGAGTACCGCGTGAAGGACACCGCCCTGCGCCCGCTCTTCGAGGAGGCGCGGTCGCTGGTGAGCGCGCTGCCGGCGGTCTCGTTCACGCATGTGCGCCGGGGGTTCAACACGCTGGCCGACGCTCTGGCGAACGAGGCGCTGGACGAAGAAGCGAAGCGAGCGCGCGGCTAGTCGAAGACGCGAAGGCGTCGGACGCATACGCCGGTGGGAGATGCGATGCGCATACGAGCCGTCAGTGGAGAGAAGCCGCCGGAGTGGCCCATACCGGGGCAGAGCGCCCGGCCCACTCGCACGCGCAAGCAGAAGGCGCTGCGCCTGTTGAAGTGGTCGGTGATCACGTGCTGCGTCGGCGTGTTGCTGCTCGTCGCCGTCACCGGCGTCGCCGTCTGGCGCCTCAGCGCGACCGTCACGCACTACTCCGGCGCGCACTTCAATCTTGGGACAAATGGCGTCTGGCTGGAGCATAGTTGGGCGGGCGAGCCGCACAGCGACAGTGACTATGACGCGCTGGCGCAACAACTGACCAGCGAGCAGATCGGGTTCGTCTTCGCGCATGTCGGGCCGCTCCAGAGTGACGGCGCGATTCCCGATAGCCTCGCGCCGAACGCCGCCGACTTTGCGAGCGCCATGCACCAGCGCATGCCTGGCCTGCGCGTGTTGGCGTGGATTGGCCAGGTGGAGCTCGCCAGCGGCTATGACGCCTCGCAGAGCGTGGACCTGAGCGATTCCCAGGTGCGGCTGAACATCGCGCAGACGGCGGTCCACTTCGTCAAGGACTCGGGCTTTGATGGCGTCCACTACGACATCGAGCCGATTACGAACAACAGCCCGCATTTTCTCGATCTGCTCACCACCACACGCGGCCTGCTCCCTGCCGGCGCGATCCTCTCGACCGTTGGGCAGAAGTGGGCGCCGAACGCCCATGTCGCGGACCTGCTCTACAGCGCGAAGCGCGCGGGCGCCTGGTGGACCTCGTACTACTACGCCGCCGTCTGCGCGCACGTGGACCAGATTGTGCCGATGCTCTATGACTCCGCGATGCCGACCTCCGGCCTCTATGAGTTCTTCGTCCAACAGGAGACGGAACATATCCTGGACGCCGCCCGCAGCGCCCGCACGCCGCCGCAGGTGATTTTTGGGCTGCCAACCTACACCGGCAACAGCTTCTGGTTCCATCAGAGCGCGGAGAACATGCGCTCCGGCCTGGTGGGAGTGACGCGCGGCCTCAACAGTAACCGCGACACCACCGCCTTCACCGGCGTCGCGATCTATCGGTTCGGCACGACGACCCAGAGCGATTGGGCGACGTATGATACACTGTGGCTGGGCAAACACTAGCGTGATGGAGCAGCATACAGTCAGTGGCATGCATGATGCGGGGTAGTAGGCGCTGATGAGAATCTCACTCGGTAAACGCTATAGTCCGCTCTCTGGCGGGCTGACCGGCGGCATAGTAGCGAGCGCGATATTGCTGCTCGTCTGGCTTCCGCTCGTCCTGCTCCATATGAGTTACTATGGCGTCGCGCCGGATCTTTCGTTTCATGGGTGGTCGCTGGCCACGACGTGGGCGGGTCCGCTCGGCGGCTTTGTGATCGGCGCGCTCGCGCTCGGTGTCGGCGCCGGGCTGGCCAGCTACAACTGGCTCCTCAGCCCCTACGCGCGCCATCGCGTTCCCTGGCGTGCGGCGTACTTTTGGCATGCGTTGATCCTGCTCACAATGGGGACGTTCCTCGTACTTCGCGGTCTCCCCGCCGTCTCGGACGTGACCGTCGCGGCTCCCCGGCACATCTTCGGGTTAACTCAAGTACATGGGGAGCCAGGCATGCCGTTTGGCCAGCCATATGTCACGGTCGGGCGCCACAACTACATCGTACCGCTCCCCAAGGCGCGGGCCTTTCCCGGATCATGCGTCTCGATCATCTATGGGCCACACTCCATGACGGCGTTTAGCGTCCAAGAAACGGACGCCATGGTCCCGTCACAGTTCTGTTCGGCGCGCGGGATCGGACCGTAGTCGGGCTGGCGCTGTAGCGTCCTGCTGTCCTTGACACCGGACACCGCCATTTCTATACTCCATCCTGTTGGATCAAACGGCAACGCGGCCGAGCGTGCGCTCCCTCTCCACGGGCGGACGCGACCTCGGCGGCGCGCAGCGGCAGGAGACGGACGTGGTAGGACGAGAAGGCGCGACCTTTGGCCCCTACCGCCTGACGCGGCGGCTCGGAGCCGGAGGCGCCGGTGAAGTCTACCGCGCGGAGGGGCCGGGCGCTGGCGTCGAGCATGGCGGCGCGGTGGCGCTCAAGATACTCACAGGCGGCGCGCAGGATGTGACGACACGGGCGATTGCGCAGCAGGCGCACACCGTTTCTACGCTCCCACTGCCGCATGTCGTCCCGATCTACGCTGTGGTCGAGGCCGGGTCAGAGCTGGCGGTGGCGATGGCGTTGGCGCCGGGTGGCTCACTCGGCGACACCCTGTCGTCCCGGCGCGCCGATGGCTCTCCGAAGCTGCCGCTGCCCCTGGCGCCCGGCGTCGTCGCACGGCTCGTCACGCAGTTGGCCCACGCGCTGGGAGCCGTCCACGCTCAGGGTCTCGCGCACGGTGACCTCAAACCCAACAACCTGTTCGTCCGCACGTCGCCCTCCGGCGCGCCACTCGCCGCCGTAAGCGACTTCGGCCAGTCGGTGCTGACCACCGCCGCCGCGTCGCTGGCCGCCAGTGGCTCTGGGCAATCCACATGGATCGCGGCACAGCTCCTCTTCGCCGCGCCGGAGCAGCTCCATGGAGAGACACTGCCGGCAAGCGACCAATACGCGCTTGCCGCAATCGCCTACTTCCTGCTGACCGGCGAGCCGCCCTTCGTGGGGGATGCGCCCGCGCTGCTGAGCGCCATCGCGCGCGATGGGTTCACCGTGCCATCGTCCCTGGCGCCGATGCTCTCCGGCGAGATTGACGGCATCCTCGCGCGAGCTCTCGCCAAACGGCCCGACGAGCGTTTCGTTTCAATCGAGCAGTTTGCGCGCGCGCTGGATGGTTCGCTGGCGGTCGGAGTGTCGGCGACGAACGGCCTCACGCAACAGTTCGCGCGCCTCGCCGCCTCGACACCAGGCGCGCCGATCCCACGCGCGGCGGGGCCCGGCGTACCGAGCGTGACACCAGGCGCTTTACGGGTGTACGACAACTCCTCTGGCGACCGGGCTGACGGGATGGCTCCGCGCCCACGCAGCGACAGTGAGGCGCTCGAGATCGCGGCTCCGCGCATGAGCCGCCGTCTTGGTCTCTTGGCCGGCGTCGCGGTGCTGCTGCTCGCGCTGGCCTGTGTGCTCGGCTTCCAGGTCTTTGCCTCCGGCGCTCTATTCCCCCATATCCGCTCAATTGGAGGCGGAGCCAACCATGCCGCGACGGTCACGCCGAACGCGACGGAGATCGCGCAGGCGCGGGCCGCCGCGACAACGCTTAGCCAGGTTCAGTCGTCGTCTCCCGCGTTCAGCGACGCGCTGCTCAATAACAGCAAACAATGGCGCGCCGATGGGTCAACCGCCTTCTTCGCGCCGGATGGCCTACACCTGCGCAACCACTCAACGTCGAATATCGCCGCGGTGGACGCCCCCGGCAGCCGCGCGGGCCTCACCAGCTTTGCGTCACAGGTGGACGTCGCGCTGGTCGGTGGTCTGACGGGCGATCAGGCGGGAATGCGCTTCCTCGTGCAGCCGGGACCGAACGGCAAGAGCAATTTTTACTGCTATCTTGTCTCGGTGGAGGGGCACTACTCGATCTGGATGGCGCGCTCCGGTGTGTGGACGCAGCTTTCCAGCGGGTACTCGACGGCGCTCAGGGCCGGCTTCAACCAGACGAATACGCTCACCGTCCTCGTGACGGCTAACCAGCGGGCGCTCTTCTTCGCGAACAAGCAGTACGTCACCGCGCTCGACCTTCCTCATGACGGCGTGACCTCCGGCAACGTGGGCCTGATGGTGCTGGACGGCGGCGCCGAGGCCCGCTTTACCCACCTCATGATCTACAACACGGGACAATAGCCGCGCCACAGTGTCTGAGTATCTGAGCATCCGCCGTCCCATCGCGCTATAGTGATGGTACAGAACGATTGTTGCCCACGCTGACCTATGGATGGAGGAGGCTCTCGGCCATGAATGGCCGAAGCACAGGTGTCGTGTGACCTGAAGGCCACGCCCCTACCGACATTAAAGCGTCATTTGAGATCGAACCGTAGAGGACACGTCATGCTGACCGTCGAAGAAGCTCGCGAGCGCATCCTCGCCCACGTTCACCCGCTGGCCACCGAACGCATCCCGCTCACCGACGGGCTGGGTCGCGTGCTGGCCGAGGACGCCGTCGCCGCCGAGAATCTGCCCGCCTTCGCCAACTCCGCGATGGATGGGTATGCGCTTCTTGCCAGCGACAGCGCGGGCGCGACCGCTGAGTCGCCACGGCGGCTGCGGCTGGTGGGCGCGGTCCCGGCGGGCCGAGTCTATGAAGGGGTCGTGCGCGCGGGCGAGGCGGTGCGCATCCTGACGGGCGCGCCGGTCCCAGAAGGCGCCGACGCGGTGCTGCAACAAGAATTGACTCGCGTGGAGAGCGATGTCGTCGAGTTGCTGGCTGAGGCGGCTCCCGGTAATAATATCCGCTTTCCCGGTGAGGATGTGCGTCCGGGCACGCTGCTGGCGCCGGCAGGCGCGGAGCTTGGCCCGGCGGAGATCGCCCTATTGGCGGCGACCGGCATCCATACCGTCACCGTCGCGCGCCGCCCGCGTGTCGCGATCCTGGCCACCGGCGACGAACTGGCCGCGCTCGGAACCACGCCACTACCCGGACAGATCCACGAGAGCAACTCGCCATACCTTGTGGCCGCCGTCATTCGCGCGGGCGGTGTGCCGCTGCCGCTTGGCATCGCGCGCGACAACGCCGACGAGCTGCGGGAGAAGCTGCGCGCCGCGCGGGACGCCGATCTCATTCTTACGTCCGGAGGCGTCTCGGTCGGCGACTACGATCTCGTCAAACAGATCCTCGAAGAGCAGGGCAACATCGCGTTCTGGCGGGTGCGGATGCGGCCCGGCAAACCCGTCGCCTTTGGCCTGCTCGGCGCGACGCCGCTGCTCGGCCTGCCGGGCAACCCCGTCTCGGCCGCCGTCACCTTCGAGCTGTTTGGGCGGCCCGCGATCCGGCGCATGCTCGGCTGCGCCACCATTCTACGCCCGACGGTCGAAGTGTTCCTGGAGGACGGCGAGATCCACCGCGCCGACCGGCGTCAGTATGTGCGGGCGCGGCTATTCTCGCGGGGCGGCATGCTCGTCGCGCGGACGACGGGCGCGCAGGATTCGCACATCATCTCCTCGCTGCGTGGGGCCACCGCGCTGCTCGTCGT